>JAZGGI010000023.1 GCA_036480375.1 Candidatus Zixiibacteriota bacterium | reverse complement strand
CCAATGTCAGCGGTCCCATTGGATGAGCCAAGCCAAGCTTCATCACGGTATCAATACCTTCCGCCGTCGCCACTCCTTCCATGAGCGTGTATGCGGCTTCATTTATCATCGGTAAAAGTATCCGATTAGCGACAAAGCCCGGGTAATCCTGAACCTCAACCGGAACCTTCTTTATTTTCTCCGATAATTCCTTAATCAAATTGTATGTCTCATCGCTGGTGGCAATACCCCGAATCAATTCGATAAGCTTCATCATCGGGACCGGATTCATAAAATGCATCCCAATAACTTTGTCGGCGCGACTTGTTACACCGGCCAATTGGGTAATGGGCAAAGATGACGTATTTGACGCCAGAATCGTATCGGCGGGACAAATCGTGTCGAGTTCCCTGAATAAACCCAATTTAACTTCAAGGTCTTCAAAGATCGCCTCAATTACCAATTGAGAATCTATCGCGACATTCAAATCCGTCGTCGGATTAATTCTTTTCAGAGCCGCTTTTTTATCATCTTCGGTGATTTTTTCTTTCTTAACCTGGCGACCCATATTCTTGTTAATCGTCGCCAGCGCTCTATCGAGAAATTCCTGCGTCGTATCGACCAGATTAACATTATATCCGCATTGGGCCAGATGGTGGCAAATTCCGTTGCCCATCGTGCCGCCCCCGATAACCGTAATTTGTTTAATATCATCGACAGTCATTATTTTTATCCTCCCAAAAGTCTATTACATCATTTCAATTGCCATCGCTACGGCGTTACCACCGCCAAGACATAAGGTCGCCAGCCCGTTCTTGCCGCCACGATCCTTAAGGGCATACATCAAAGTAGTCAAGATTCTGGCTCCACTGGCGCCAATAGGATGCCCCAGGGCTACCGCGCCGCCATTGACATTTACTTTATCCCAATCCCAGCCGATTTCCTTGCCGTCAGCCAGGCACTGCACCGAAAAAGCCTCATTGGCTTCAATAAGATCAAAATGATTTACATCAATACTCATTTTGGCGCACAAATTATTGACGGCATGAATAGGCGCGTAAAATATCAATTCCGGTTCAATGCCTGCGGTGCCGTAATCAACGATCCTTGCCATCGGTGTCAGATTATTCTTTTTCATATACTCTTCTGAGACAACCACAACCGCTGAACTGCCGTCATTCAGACCGGGTGCGTTTCCGGCCGTTACCGTGCCGTCTTTCTGGAAAGCGGGCCTTAATTTCGCAAGACCTTCAATTGAGATTTTTGCGCGAGGACCTTCATCCTTTTTGAAAATAATCGGATCGCCTTTTCTCTGAGGAATCTCAATAGGGAAAATCTCATTATCGAATTTCCCTCCATCCTGAGCGGCCAGAGCCTTCTTATGAGAATTTAAGGCGTAATCATCCTGCTCTTCCCGGCTAATTTTGGATTTATCAGCAGTCAATTCCGCGGCGTTCCCCATGTGCCAGTTCTTAAACGAACACCACAGGCCATCAAGAACCATTGAGTCCTGAAGCTTCTTGTCGCCGAATTTCAAACCGCCTTTAGCGCCGTGCAGAACATATGGACTTCCCGACATCGACTCCATCCCACCGGCGATAATACAATCGGCGTCGCCCAATCGTATCGCCTGGGCCGCCAGCATGACAGCTTTGAGTCCCGAACCGCAGACTTTGTTAATGGCCAAAGCGCCCGCTTTGGGCGTGATCCCGGCATGGATAGCCGCCTGTCGCGCGGGGGCCTGCCCGACGCCAGCCTGAACCACCTGCCCCATAATAACTTCATCTACCTTATTGGGGTCTATTCCGGCCCGGTTGACTGCTTCTTTTATAGCAAAGGCTCCCAATTTAGTGGCTGGAAAAGAAGACAACCCACCCAAAAATGTCCCAATCGCACTCCGGCAGGCAGACACTATATATGCTTCACTGGTAAATCCCATAATCTATCCTCCCAAAAATTGTTACACTATAAGAGATTAATTATACGAACAGAAATTATCAATTGCAAGTGAATACTATCACAAGCGTAATACGTCGAACGACTCTTTGAATATTTACTGAAACCGTTCAGTTTTTTGAAATTTACCTATAATAAAACAGGGGCTTCGAAAAGCCCCTGTGTCGTCTACAAATTGCCGTTAAATGCGATAATTATTTGCCGCAGCAGCCCGGTCCGCCGGGAGGACATTGCACCACTATGCAATTCTCTATCATCTCGGGAGTGCATTCCTCAATGGGAATACATGTGGCGTCTTCAGGGCAGCAGTCCGGATTGGCTCCTTCACCGTATTCCACAGTTGAATTTTGTGAAAGTGGTGAAAAACCGGCAATTACCGAACCGGCAAAAACTAACGCAATTGAAATTGCCAAAACGGCAATAATTGGATGCTTTTTCATAGTATTAAATCCTCAATTCAAAATATTCATCCATAGTAAGAAATCATTGTCTGAACCACGCGAGTTCATGGTTATTGCCAAAAATCAACATCTGAGGACCGTACTTGGAATTGAGGGATGGATGCCTGGATTTAATGATTTATGAGTATTTGCTTGTTTAGAAATGTCCGTGTGAAAAATGTTTTCCGGCAGGGCAATGTTATTCTCATACTGGTATTGAAAGATCCGGTATTCAACAATAACGGGACGAGTTTCCGGCATAGCGAGGCAACATTCAGCGCAGCTTTGATTATCCAACATTTCATAGGGGTAGTCAGGATCCATATCAGGAATTAAAGTTATTGGAGGAGCACAGCCGCCGCATCCTGATACAACGACGATGCAGATCGGATCGGAATCCATAACAAACATATCGTCGCATGCTTCAAGAACCTCCAGACATTCATCCGGTATCGGCATTAAAGCACACGTTACCGCATCATCAATGAAGGTAAAAGACGCGAAAAATATTAAAGCAATTATCGCTGAAGCCCTCTGCACCACTTCCTCCTTCGTCAATTTATTTTACGATTAGCGGAGGAAATGGTTCCCGGCTTTTGGAACAGGAAAAATTAATCTTTTCCCGGGGTGTATTGTTATGTCTTTCGCAATTCCAGCTCAATCGAAGACGATGTCACTCTCCTGACGTAAATCATCAAATATTCGTGTACGATTTCTTTTTGAGTCGTCGGCAAAAACAAATTATAAGCCATCGAATTGTGAGAGCTTGACCAGGTCAAAACCAGAGAGTAAGTATGTTCATTGGGCATCCCGGCGAAAATTATTTCATCCTAACGAAACCATCCGGTTTTCATCTTAACGCGCTGATTTATCTGGAACGTATAAATTCCTTCGTATATCATTTGGCCCTCCTTCTTCAGGATATTCGTATAATATATGGTTTCCGGAACCTTTTTATTCAATAAAATCGGTCTCAAAATGGGTTTGTTTCCTCAGATTAACGTTTTGGGTCATATCAACTCGGTGGTGATTCCGACAGGAGAAGGCCTGTTTTTGGCTGTCGGGGATGTCATCCCTTTTTGGCTGTCGCATAGTTTATCTGAACTCTTGCCACGTCGTCGGTCATTTATCACAAATACTAAATCATAGACTATACCCTTCAAAAATGCGTTTGTTTTCGGAAATTGAGTTGGATTTGATGGAAAAATGTGAATGCCCACAGCGGGACCTACTCTAGGTAAATATTCTATCTTTACTATTACTTCTTATTGACATTGTCTCTTTTGTGGGATAGATTGCTGTGAAAAAGCGTTGCAAAGTATTATGTTAGGCAGGATTACTATGAAAGACAATCACGATTATGAACAGCTTTCCGATGATTGGCGACATCGCGATCAGGTTACCTGGCAACTACCCTCGGTCTTGGTAGCAGTGTCCGGAGCTTTGATCGCGGCAGTTCTTCAATTCGATAAGTTGACGTGCGCTGGCGTGAGAGATTACCTTCTGTGGGGAGGCCTCCTTTTTGCTGGTCTCCTTTCAATCGCATTGGGGCAAAATCTTTATTTCCAAACGGTGGCGGAGGATTTGATGGATGCAATTAAGAACGGTGAGCCAGTAAGGGGAAGCAGCATTCCTAAGCGCAGGGCAAATGGACCAGCCTTCGGAACATTTGTGAGAAGATGTGTTGTCAAGACGGGTTCAACCGGCCTCTTCCTCCTGAGCGCCGGCCTTACCGGCTTTCTTGCGTTTCTGATAAGCGACCTCCAATTTCAAAGCGAAACAAAGTTCATATGGTGGATCGGGACGGGAATTATCGTGGTGGGCTTGACTATTTTCATAAACAAAATGATTTACGCGTGTCACAAGCAAGCATCGAATCCCCCAAAGAAAGGAAAGGACAACCAATGATGTTCGATGCCTGCGTAATTGGCCACATAACGAAGGACATCGTAAACACCGTTGACGGTGAAATCGAGATGCCTGGAGGCACAGTCTACTATACTGCTGTCGCTTTGAAGAATCTTGGCATGAATGTTGCGGTGATTACCAAACTCCGTGATAAAGATACTTTCCTCTTAAGCGAATTAGAGAAAGAACACATCCCTGTTTTCTTGGGAGAAAGTGACCGGACGACGACGTTCATGAACGTGTATTCGAGTGACACCAATACGAGGGAACAACGGGTGAAAGACGTGGCGAGGCCGTTTACTGTCGGCGACGCATCACGTTGTGAGGCCAGAATCTTCCATCTTGGTCCGTTGACGAAAGATGAGATTCCCCTTGAAGTAATTCGGTTTCTTGCCGGCAGCGCAATAATCTCGCTCGATGTGCAAGGGTTCGTGAGGGACGTTGTGGGGAGAAGTCGAGGCTGGGCGCGAGTGAGGCATGTAGAGTGGAAAGAGAAAACGGCAGCGCTTGCCTTTGTGAACATAGTAAAGGCTAACGAAGAAGAGGCGAGAATTCTGTCACATCAACGGGATATGAAAGAAATTGCCGTCGAGCTATCAAACTACGGTCCAGAAGAAGTGGTTATAACCCGTGGGAGCAATCCCTCATTGGTCTACTCCAAGGGTAAATCATACTGGGTTCCCACTTATCCACCTAGGAATACAGTTGCCCTTGACCCGACCGGTTGCGGCGACACTTACATGGCTGGCTATCTCTTCTATAGAGAGAGATGCACCAAACTTGATGAAGTGGGGAAATTTGCGGCGATGACCGCCTCTCTAAAGTTAGAACGGCGCAACCCGTTTAGAGGTGACGAAGAAGACGTCAGAGATTTTGCCAATGCAGTTGGACAACCTTTACCCCAACGGCCTGACTGATCGACAGGTGGCCCACTGTCATCCCGCTTAGGGGATGACGGTGGATTCCCGCCATTTCATTCAATAATACTTCGATTATATGATAATAGCAACGAATATTTTTAGGGCCGTATGGATGAATATTTTCCCACGGCAAGACTGTGGGCCACCATTACGACAACACCAAGCGTGTCACTACATGGAAATTATTTTGACAAAGAATTAACTTCACATAATTATCCACAAATCGTATCATAGTAAAAGTTAATAATGGGCAATTGAGGGATACTCGTAAGATTGAAATCAAGATTTAATCAATAATCTCAGGAGGAAATATGGATGCTATTTGGATTCAGATTAGTGATTGGGCTGCCTTATACGGACTGAAAATCGTAGGCGCCCTGGCAATTCTGATTTTCGGTCGCATGGTTGTAGGGATAATTTCCGGCACGATCGGCCGCATCATGACTAAAAGCAAAATGGATGAAACACTTTCTAAATTTCTGAGAAGTGTTATTCGCATTTCACTGATGACAGTCGTTGTCATTATGGCCCTCGGAAATATCGGTATTCAAACCACCTCGTTTATTGCCATCATGGCCGCCGCCGGATTGGCTATCGGTCTCGCCTTTCAAAATTCTCTTTCAAATCTCGCATCGGGAATCTTAATAATTATTTTTCGCCCATTCAAGAGCGGCGATTATATAGAAGCCGGAGGTTCCGCCGGTACAGTCGAGGAAATTACAATATTTACGACGGTGCTCAAATCTCCCGATAACAAAAAAGTCATAATACCTAACAGCTCCATTACTGGCGGTAATATCGTCAACTCTTCCGCCAAAGAAATGCGCCGTATAGATATGGTCTTCGGCATCGGATATGATGATGATATCAGGCAGGCCAAATCACTTTTGGAAGAAATAATCAAAGCCGATAGTAGGATTCTCGACGACCCCGCCCCTCTGATCGCGGTATCTGAATTGGCCGATAGTTCGGTCAACTTTGCCGTCCGTCCCTGGGTCAAAACGGCGGATTACTGGAATGTCTATTACGACATTACCGAAAAAGTAAAACTTACGTTCGATGAAAAAGGAATTTCCATTCCATATCCCCAACAGGATGTTCATATGCATCAGGTAACGGCCAACTGAGGAGGATTTTATGGCTTGTCGAATATACTCAATGATTTTATTTCTTGCGATTGCATTGACCTCATCCGGCGTTTTCGCGCAGGATGAAGATCCGGCCAGATGGAAAACTTCTATGGTTCTGGACATAACCACCACCCAGACAGCCTATTCCGATTCCTGGACCGGCGGTGAGTCGGGCTCGTTAAGCTGGGTCAGCAATCTCAACGGCTCAGCAGAAAAACAGCTTTCCCTATCTTTTAATCTAAAGTCACGGCTCAAACTGTCATTCGGTCAAACCCTGACACAGGATACCAATAAAGTCTGGACAAAACCTCGCAAGTCAACCGATTTGATAGACTGGGAAAACGTCGGCCGTGTCACAAAAAACTGGTTTGTCGATCCGTACCTGGCCTTCAGATTGGAGTCGCAATTTCTCGACGCTTCTTTTGAAGCAAAAAAACGATATTTCACGCCCATTAAACTGACCGAATCGGTCGGTATCGCTCGAAAACTATACGCCGAAGGGGAAAAAAATGAGATTATCAGCCGTCTCGGTGTTGCTTTTCGCCAGATAACAAAAAATGTCATCATCGATTCATTGACTCTTGAAACGACCGATTCGACTTTAACCGACGGCGGTCTCGAATCGGTTACCGATGTCAAGTTATCGTTCGGAGAAAGCCTGTATTACACGGGCAAACTTACACTCTATAAAGCTCTCGTCTTTTCCGAAAAAGACAAAGTCGCCGGAACTGAATTTGAAGATTATTGGAAAGCCGTTGACATCAACTGGGAAAATATAGTCACGGCTTCGATTACTAAAATCATCTCAGTAAATTTTTATACCCAGGTACTTTACGATAAGGAAGTGAGCAAAAAAGGACGCTTCAAAGAAACTCTTGGGATAGGATTTGTCTTTAAGATGTTATAAAAATGAGATAACAAGCAAGGCGGACTTACGACCCGTCTTTTTTATTTCTAAAACCAATATCCGAAACGCACACTGATTATCCGGCTTTTTTGATCTTCACCCTGAATGGGACCGACAAAACTCGCCTCGTATCTTGTTTCAACGAAAACCCAACCGGATTCCCCGGCTCGTAAGTTTAACCCGCCTCCGATAACATAACCCAGGTCAGCTCCTTTAGCATTCTCCATGTCAAGATCCAAAGCCAATTCTGCGTTTTCCACCCGTATCTTCGAATTCAATATCATTCCGAAAAATCCGCCGCCCGCCAGAAACAGCGAAGCCTTTTCGCCGCCTAAAAATGTCAATTTGGTTAAAACCGGAATTTCAATATAAGTGAAAGTGTAAGTCAGGTCACGATACCCGCGGAAATCATTGGCCGTATCATAGTACGGTTCGTCCGTAATTTTGTAACCTTTGCCGTTTAAGATTAATTCCAATTGATAAGATAAATACCGGTTCTGCGCGTAATTGATATAACCGCCGAAACATAGTCCGGTTTTGGATTTGGTTTCTTCTGCATGCCCGGCAACATTGGCGATATTAAAGCCGCCGACAAAACCAAGGCTTATATTATCCGATGAAAATTCCGCCCGAGAGGTAGAGCTGAAAATCAAAGCGCCAAAGATAAAAAGACATATCAGTTTTTTCAACATTTTTTCTTTCTATGCAAATGTTGACTCATCGGATTCATACGACAATCTACTCCCCGCTTACTATCGCGACGGCCGCGGCGTAACTGCTTTCATGAGTTATAGAAATCAATATTTGTTTGCCCGAAAGACCTTCATGCAACCTTTTCGGCAAACGGACATACGGCATGCCCGACGGTTGATTCAAAATTTCAATATCTCTCAAATAAACACCCTTGTTAAAAATAACTCCCAGGGCTTTCATAACCGCTTCTTTGGCCGCGAATTTCCCGGCCATAGCAGATAGCATGACCGCGGGCCGCCTTCGCAGTATTTCGATTTCTTCTTCCGTATATAATCTTTTCAGGAACTTATCACGATAGCGATCATAAATCCTTCCGATTCGTTTGATTTCCACAATGTCAATACCGGTCGAAAAAACCAAAGTTTCACCATCTTTCCGGCGTTAACGCCTCTTCAAGTAGAACTTTAGTATAACAATTATCGACGCCTAAATAAAGCCAAATAAATATTATCCAAAAAAAGTTGTTGCATTAAGTTTTTTGATGCGTAACTTTAATACTGAGAGAGATAAATTTGAAAAATCTCTAACACTTCCTTAATGAAGGTTGTCTCTATTTGGTTGCGCGTACGCCGTGACCCGTCTATCATGGGCGGTAGCGAAAGCAAAATACCGGGGTGGCTGTAAAAACCCTTTACCGTGTGGATTGAGGAGTTTTTTCAAAGCATGTCTCTCTCTTTTTTTTATAGGTTTAAAATACCGCTGATTTGCGGAGCGATTATATCGTAGGGCGTTTCGGGCTTTAGCAAAATCAGGAAAAACTCAACCCCGGTCGACGCCAGTAGAATCCGACCCAGTTCAATCTCATAAATCCCTTCCTCCCGATTGTGCCCATGTCCCGGCAATTCGGCGAAAACACCAATCATATTGGGTAATTCCCGCAAGACATGTTTGAACATCTTCTTAAATTCTTTCGTTACCTTGCGATTGCCTACCAGCTTTCCTTCCCCCGTCACGAGATATACCTTTTCGACAGAGGGCAAATCCCGAATTTGATCTGACCTGATTTTTTTATCGGCCTGACCGAATCGGCTGGCCGGTTGCGACGGCAGGCCTTCTTCCCTGAGGATCTTGGATACTTCCAGATGCTGAGCCTTGATTATATCCTCAACCTCGTGCATCTCCTCAATCGAAGTTACTTCCTTATCAATTGTTCGCTCAATCTTATGCAACACCTGACCTTTGGAAAAAATCGTCGTCGTGACACGCGGATGAGGTATAATGGCGCACTCGGTTTGAAGCTGAAATTCAGCCTCACCCCGTTTCACGATCGATGTCCGACCGGACGGAATATATTGAGATGACATAAAATACCTACCCGGCAAAGATTAATATCTGTCGGGCAATATAATTAACATTTTGAATAACCGCAACTATGACATACGAGGCAGCCCGACTCGTGCTCAATCCGCATTCCGCAATCGGGACAAAATTCCGTTCCCAGATCAGTCGTGTTGTGCTCGATAGACTTGCCGTTTCCAAAATTCTTATGCAAAACGATCGCGATCGCGTCGGGAATTGACGATATTAATCCGCCGTTGCCAAATACCGGCGACGCTCCGCCGATGCCTTTTAACTGATTGACGATTCTATCCACCGGAATCCCGGATCGCAATCCCAATGATATCAAGCGACAAATCGCCTCAGTATCGGCCATCGTCGAATAACCCGATTTGCCTATTTGCGCGAATACTTCAAACGGCTTGCCATCAAGAATATTCACGGTGACATACAGGTTACCGTATCCGGTTTTTATCTTAGTAGTAATACCCCGCAAATCCTCGGGGCGGTTTAGTATCTTGGCCGCCTTTTTGGCCATCGGCTCTTCCGGTTCTTTCTCTTTTTTATCGGCGTTGCCGGTTGATAAAACCTGATTAGCCCGGCAACCGTCGCGATATACGGTAACACCCTTGCACCCCAGCTGGAAGGCGGCCAAATAAGCATCTCGAACATCTTCAACTGTTGCATCATGCGACAGATTAATCGTTTTGGAAACGGCATTATTGGTATGTTTCTGCCACACGGCCTGCATCTTGACATGATCAGACGGCGCCACATCATGCGAAGTCACGAAAATATTCTTTATATCCTGCGGAATCTCGTCAAATTCCTGAATTGAACCGGTATCCGCGATTCGTTCCATCAATTCCCTGGAATAAAAGCCGCGTTCCTTAGCCATCTTCTCAAAGATCGGATTGACTTCAATGAGCTTGGTATTATCCATGACATTACGCACATAACTTACGGCAAATAACGGCTCGATTCCCGACGAACAACTGGATATAATCGAAATGGTGCCGGTGGGAGCTATTGTGGTTATGGTTGAATTTCGAATTTCATCTCCCTGTCCGTCCTGATAGTATTCTGAACGCTCCCAGGAAGGAAATCTGCCGCGCTGAGCCGATAATTTTTTGGATTCTTCATGACCAATCTGGTCGATGCAAGACATGATTTTATCGGCCAAATCATACGCCTCCGGCGAATCATACCTGATACTCATTATAATCAGCATATCCGCCCACCCCATCACACCCAGGCCGATTTTGCGATTGCTCTTGGTATTGGCGTCAATTTCCGGGAGCGGATAACGGTTGGCGTCGATGACATTATCAAGAAAATGAACCGCCTTGCGGACCGTTTCATCCAGCTTTTCCCAATCAATTTCGTAACGATACATAGCATGAGTATTATCGGGATCGACGACGGCCCGCAGCATCTTAAATAAATTAATCGAACCCAAATTACAGCTTTCATAAGGCAATAGCGGTTGTTCGCCGCAGGGATTGGTTGATTCGTAAAGCCCTACCTGGCGCACCGGATTTTCGCTATTCATCCGGTCAATAAACATGACCCCCGGCTCACCGGTAGTGTGGGCATGTTCAATAATCTGGTCGAACACATCGCGAGCCATCAGGCGAACAACCTGACCGTCCCGAACAAACGGTTTATCGGTTTGAGGATTGATTAAATCGTATTCCGAATTGGTTTCCATAGCATCCATAAAGGCGTCAGTTATTGCCACGGAAATATTAAAATTGGTCAGCTCGGACAAATCATCCTTACAATGGATAAATTCCATGATATCGGGATGATCAACGCGTAATATCCCCATATTGGCGCCCCGGCGAGTACCGCCCTGCTTGACCGCTTCGGTTGCGGCATTTATCACTTTCATAAACGATATCGGCCCCGAAGCGACACCCGAAGTTGATGCCACAACCGAATTCATCGGACGCAGCCGGGAAAAGGCAAATCCCGTCCCACCGCCCGATTTATGAATCAACGCGGCGTTCTTTACCGTTGTAAATATCGATTCCATGCTGTCGTCAATGGGCAATACAAAACATGCCGATAGCTGCCCCAGGGGACGCCCGGCATTCATCAATGTCGGTGAGTTAGGCATAAACTCCAGATTAGCCATCATGTCGTAAAAAGTATCTTCTGTTTTCTTGATCTCATCCTGAGTCGCTCCGTACATCTGATCCGGGGCGGATATCGTCCGTGCCACCCGCCGGAAAAGTCCCTCCGGAGTCTCAATGATGTTTCCCTTGCTGTCTTTCGCCAGATAGCGACGCTCCAAAACTTTAAGAGCGTTTTCTGTTAGTTGCGGTTTATTTGTTTTTACTTCTTCCATGGACCTCTCCGATGCTATTCATCCTTGATGATAACACACATATTTTCTTCATCTATCTCATAATCCCAAAAAACGATGGGAGCTTCTCGTTTCATTATCCTGAGCATTTCCAAACAAATATATCTGATTTCCCAGTGAGCCCGCGGATGACAACGAACCTGAAATATATGGCGAAGCTCACGGAAATTGGCCGAAATCACAATCTCGGACGTGGTCGCGTTAGGCAAAATATACCGGGCATCTTCCTTGGGAATATCAGCTTTGACCATTTCCGAATAAAGCCTCTCCGCCCCGGCCGCCATTTCCATATACGGCTGATAATACTCGGTATTTCTGATTGTATCCGGAACCACGATATCATAATCCCGGGTTTTTCCATACTTGACATACCGCTGTGATTCCTGAGATGGCGACATCAAACGATGCCGGACCAACTCATGAGTAAACACTCGCGAACCACCTTTTATGCGAAAAGTCGCCAGGGCATGCTCCAATACTGAATGATGTTTTTTGCGAATAACCTTCTTAATCAATTCTTCAGTCGACGCCGGAGGCTTATATCGATGAAAAGATAAATAACAGGTCCGGCAGGCCCTCTCAATCACGTCTTCAGCGTTAGGCGTGATTGCCATCAGAATGATTTCCGGTTTGGCCTCCAATTTTTTCATATCAATTTCACTTATTCCGGTTTCTACATTCATTTTACAATCGCTTCCTATAAACGAGTATCATATTTTAATCACTTTAGCGCACAATATACCTTGCCCCACATCGGGTAATTCTCCGCAACATATTGCCTGACAACATTTTGGCCAGTATAGAGGGGTTATTGTTTTCTGTTCCTCTTCTCTCAGCACAATTTCCCACAGGCAAAAAGAAAATGGCACATTTTTTCCCCGTTGTCAAATAAAAAATACGTAAATTTTGAAAAAAAGCACAACATATTGTGCAATTATTTAAATAATTATACTTTATATTGTGGACAACCCTGTTGCTATTATGTGGATAACCCGTCGATATCCACATAATCAATTGGTTCCTTACGAGTTAACCTTTAAGCTTCCGAACCTGGCGAAGTTTGCGAAAAAGTTCAATATATTCTTTCATCATTATTCCTTCAGCCTCGCTAATACCCTCCATCATTGGAATCCCGATTTTCAAAACAGCTCTGACCATATCGGCCGTTGTGCGGTCGTATTTGTCAGCCAAATCGGACAGCCGCGATTTCAATTCATAAGATACAAAAACATTCAGACAATGTTCACCTCTCAACTTTTAATCTGCTTCACTTATGCCTCCTTGATAATATGATATTTAAGATGACCGATTAATCGTTGGGGAGTCTTTATAAAAATCCCGTATTCATCTTTTAAAGTTTTGATGACATATTTCCATGTTTCACTTTTTCTCTTGGCCATTATCAATTGATTTATATCCTCCAACTGAGGATGGCGACACAAACAGCATTCGATTTGCTTTGGCTCGGGGAGATTAACCTTGCCTTTTAATGATTGATAAAGATGTCTCTTTAATTTTCTTAAGGCTCGATTATGCAACGCTTCCAATTTATAAATTGCGCGCCCTGATTTCTCGCTAATTTGCCGATATCCCATCCCATCCATATAAAACGCATGAATAAATGACGCTTCATCTTTGTTGAGAATCTCAAGCGCTCGATTGACAGCCATGATAATATCACAATTATATTGATCGCTGTTTTTCTCGGCCCGTCCATCGCACGGTATCGACGGGTCTCGTCCCAGCGTGACAATCCAGTCCTGATAAATTATCCGTTCTTTTCTCATAATTCCTCCTTGCCCGTTTCAAAGTGCACGAGGAAAATACGGATATATCAGAATTCTGTCTATTACAAGCACATCACATACAATCTCTCCCAAAAACTTGAAACACTTTTATATCATTGTGAGTCACTTTCCTGACAAGTTGATTTGACAAGACTGGAAAATTGATTACTTTATCGCTCAACATGACGATGATATTACATATTGGCTGAGAAAATTGAATGGAAGATATAAATCCAAACATCCCTGAATACCCTGAGAGTGACCCCGAAAGAAATTCGAAGGAATCGGCTTTTCCTTATCGAACCAGTATCGGAACCTATATCGTCCTGATATTTCTCTTAATAATTTTTCCGGGACTTAATATTCTCATCGCCTTACTTTTCGATAATGAAATGAACCTCGATTTATTCGATCCGGTCTGGTTTTTCTTTGTCCCGACGATGGCAATGTTATGGATGATTGCTTTGGCGGTATTATTGGCCGTTTGGCGCGAAAAAGCTCCTTTATCCTCAATTGGTCTGGGCAGATTCAAATTATCATATCTGGGATATGCCTTAGTTTTTATTATCGCTTCAAATATCATTCTGGCGGTCGTTCAGATATTCCTTGAGATGATTGGAATCGAATTCAGCAATAACATTGAGGAAATTCTAAAAAAGGCGCAGGAGTATATCTGGTGGTGGCTGGGAGTGTCGATCACGGCCGCGATATGCGAGGAAGTTTCATTTCGAGGATATGTAATGAGCCGTATCAAGGGCCTGACCGGATGGGGCTGGACGGTTCCCGTTTTGATTTCGTCAATGGCCTTCGCGACCGGACATTTGTACCAGGGATTGGGTGGATTTCTCGTTATTCTGGTTTACGGAACGATGTTCGCGATTTTGTACGCCCTGACTCGTTCAATCTGGCCCGGTATTTTAGCTCACTTTATTCAGGATTTTTTTGCGGTATTTTTATTTGAGCATTTTTAAATGCCGCTATTACCGGAATCCGTTGTCTCGGGTCCGGCATTAATTTCATCCGATGAAACGAGATTATCCTTGTCTGCGCCTTTCAGCATCGATTTGTCGTCCCTGGCAAAGCTATTGGCGACGGTGACATCCATGGAAGCTACAGTCGCATTTCCCGCCTTATCCGCCGCTCGAATATAAATAGTATATTGACCATCGGGGAATTTTCCCGTTTCCCATGAAAAACCGGCGTCAGATTTTTCTATTTTATCGTCACCATCGGTATTGGTTATTACATGGAAAAATTGACGATAATCATAATTCCCGCGGGTAGAACAAAGCTGATCTCTTTTATAAATCACTTCGACATTTTTATCAAAATCAATATTCCCTGTGAAATTTACTGCGTTCGTCCACTTTATTGTGGCTTTGCCCGCGATCATATATTCTATCTGATACGGAGCTACTTTCCAATTTTCATCATTAATATAATCATAAACCCGTGCGATAATATCAACGTCACCCGATAACGCCTCTCCCTCATTGAAATAATACTCTGACTCATTTACGCTGAATGCCAGAAGTCGATTGCCGATGGCATTTTCGAATACGGGAGCGATCTTATCATCGAGAGGGTCGAGTTCATCAAGGGGATTTCCAATAAATTTCCAGTTTGAATCCCATACTTTTCCCGAATGTCTGACTTTCGCGAAATGCAAATGATGAAAACCGGCGACCGGCCACTTTACCAATCTTCCAATCATTGTCCCGGCCTCAATCCACTGACCCTCCTCAACGGTTATTGAAGATTCATCAAGATGAGCGTACAGCCAGCCGTCACATTCATCCGCGCCTTTATTATCGCCAATAACGACACGCCAATGCAAATCGGCCGAAGTCGTTAAAACGGCTTTCACATAACCGGATTCAACGGCGTAAACCGGGGTTCCCGCCGGAGCCAGAATATCAATGCCGGGATGAAAATAAGGCTGCCCACCGTAAAACTGAAACTCACCGTGCGAGTTTCCGATTTGATGCTTCATGTTGGCGTCCTTGATCGGCCAGTCCAGAGCCATTGAACTGAGAGGCATGGAAATGATCAGGCAGACGACGAAAATTATGTGTACAAAAATACGCATTTGGCTCATCATCCTATTTCAGGAGCATCATCTTTCGGGTTTGCTGAAATTCTTCGCTTGTAAGACGATAGAGATAAATTCCCGAGGCCGATTGCCGACCTGCGTCGGTTAAACCATCCCAGATTATCTTATGCGTTCCGGCCGGAAAATGCGAGTCGCTCAGTAGGCGAACCCGCTGACCGAGAAGATTGAATATTTCAAGTTTGACATCTCCCGCCTGGGGCAGTGAAAAATCAATAGTCGTAAAAGGATTGAAAGGATTGGGGTGATTTTGTGCCAGACTATATTCAGTCGGAATGATAACGTCGTTTTCGGCTGAAGTTGGAGCGTACAAATCCTGGGCGGCATAAATATTCATACCGTTTTCACGGGCATCGGCCCAGATGGCTACGCCTCGTCCTCGATTGTTAGCGGCAACCGGATTCTGCATGAATGGCGCTTCGGTTGCCGAAACCGGGACGTTACCCTGCAAAGGCGTCAAGCCTGATTCAAAAATCTGCTTAAAAGGAGATTTCGAACCGGTGCGACTATCCAGCCAGGTAATAAACAGGTATCCATCTGAATCAATCGACGTTGAAGCCTGTCCGGGCATAGCCGCCGGATCGTCTATTATCGGAAACGTAGCGGTTGTTACATTTCCGATGTTATCGAACACCGTCAAAAACAATTCTGTGCCCGAAAAACTGTAACCATGCCATACTACAATAATATCACCGGCATCATTTATTACTAAATCAAATTCATCGATCTGATATCCGTTTTGATCTGACTGGAACGTAAACAAATCCCATACAACGCCCGCGGTGGTAACTTTTTTAAGCTCAATGGCAGGACCGCCGCTGAATAAACGATTCAAATAAACGACAATGAAGTTTCCGTTTTCATCAACGGCAATTTTGGAAAGCTCGCCAATTTTAGCGGGATTATCGGGACCGATCAGGAAATTTGCGCCGAGGGGTGAAAAATCCGACCCAAATAACTGGCCAAAGACTTTATTATTGCCCATCCGGGTGTCGGTCCATGTTATCAGAGTAATTCCCAGCAGATTAATGGCGCAATCGGAACCAAAATGAGACGCTGAACCGATGTTGTCATCATTGACGACAATTTCATCGGTCAAATTATAATGGGGGCGCACGAAACAGCATACGATATTTTGGCCGTTAATGCCATTACTGCGGACATCCGTCCAGCTTATACAAAGTTTGTCATTATCGGAAGCGATGGCCGGTTGTGATTGATACCCTCCGGTCGTGTCGGAATTAATCCTGCGAT
The DNA here is from genome assembly GCA_036480375.1 of Candidatus Zixiibacteriota bacterium. Lineage (NCBI taxonomy): Bacteria > Pseudomonadati > Candidatus Zixiibacteriota > Candidatus Zixiibacteriota bacterium. The sequence continues at coordinate 60,102 of JAZGGI010000023.1, read as the reverse complement.
TAACGCCGTTTAATGAACCACCGACATATGCCCGTTGTAACATAATATCACCGGCATCACGGCGCAAATCGGTAAAAACAATTTCCCACTCATACGATCCAAAGTCGGCCACAGCCGGTTCAATGGAGGGAGCGCCGGTACTATCATCATTAACGACAAAATCCGATCCCAGGCTTAAATCCGAAGAGTTTATTACATCGGCAAATATATCTATGCTGCTTGAGCTTAAATCAGTCCAGACGATAACCGCATTGCCCGTCTCACCGCCGGCGACGGCCGGAGAAAAGCGAAGCTTTTCGGTGGCATCCGAGACTTCAATATTGGTTCCGTTTTTCTCCAGGCTTGCCGAGAAACGCTGCAGAATAATTGTATTTCGCTGAGCATAAACGGTCCAGGCCGCCAGGATTGAATTGGAAGATCCGGTTGATAAATCTATTTCCCAGTTGGAAGCCGATGATGTTTCATCGCTGATTAGTACATTCGTGCCCTGTATTGTTCCGGTCGAGGAAAGCGTCTGACCGTAAATATTCCGTCCGTCGCGCAGATCAACCCACGCGACAACATATCCGTTGGAAGCATTAAAAATTATGGAAGGCAGAAATCGCGCTGAATCCCTTGCGTCGGCATCGGACAGTTCATATTCAGCGGCATAAGGATTACCCAGAGGGTCGAACCGACGAAAATAAATATCGGCTTTATCTCCCCGGTAATCTTCCCAGGTAATCGCGAAATTGTTATTTTCACCCCTGGCAACGGCAGGCGACCAGTGCTGATTAAAAGGTCCATCGCTGTTGGCCAACATGACCGAAGTTGTTGGGACACCGCTGGTATTAAAAATCCTATAGGCAATATCATTGCCAATCGAATAATTTTCCCAGACCACAACTAATTTACCGTCCAAGAGGCAGGCTGCGTCAAATTCCCCGGCGTAACTGACAAACAGGGTATCCGATACAAAAAACAAGTCAGTTATTATGGCGCCGGTTGAATCAAAACGGGCCGCCTGAAGAAAACCATTTGCGTCTTCCCTCCAAATGACATAAAAATTCCCATCCGCGTCAGGACAGATATGTGGATCAGTAATATCATAACCGTTTCCGAAAACTAACAGTTCATTACTTCCAATTGGATTACCGTTGGCATCAAATATCTGGAGATAAATTGAAACGGGACCGGAACGATTATCTTCCCAAGCCGCGGCTATACGACCACCTGACAGGGCCGCTAAATCGGCGTTTTCCTGCGCAAAATTTGCCGGGCCGGAGGTTTCCGAAACCAACAAATCATCAAAATTAAGAGCCAGAGACGAAACACTTTTGCCTTCGGTAAAGATTTGTGGCGTCTCAATCTTTCCGAGTAATTCATTCTTCAAAAATGTTTTATGCTGATGATTTCTGAATTGTTGAGCGTTTTCAATCGTTGCCGTTTCCCCCGCGGTAACGAGGGCAAAAGTCGCGATTGAGATAAAAATTACTAACAGGTAAGAAAAATTATTTTTCATAATTCGTCCCCGGCTATAAATTCATAGGCTTTCGTGCAACTGATATGCCGGTTGCCTTAAACCGACGATCCTTTAGCCTTTGAGCTTCCGCGAAATCTCCTTACCTGTTGCCTCACAAGGAATAACACCAAAATAGACTCATACAAATCACTGCAATATCAACACCATAAATCAGTCCGAAATCACTGCAAATGGTAATTTCATTGCATACTTTGCAAAACCCTCGCGGGCAGAAAATTACATATTCCGGCGGCGGGTACAAATATAGAAGTTTTGAAAACCTCTATAAATCAAATATAGAAAAAATTCTTTATTTGTCAAGTACTTGCGTGAAACTGTTAACGCCGAATTTCGTAATAATAGGAAACAACGTTCCGACTGTATTTTGCGTCATAATATTGAAACGATTTGGATTAAACTATGAAAAACTCTACGGTTAGTGCCGGATTGGTTATTCAGGAAGCTCAAATACCAAATACTTATGCTGAAGATTACCGAATTGCCCAGGATATCGCGGCCGGAAACAGAGAATTATTCAGAGATATTTATGACCGCAACGTTTCCGTTCTTTATAATTTGGCCAGACGATTGACTAAAACCGCGGCGGAGGCTGAAGATATCGTCCAGGATACATTTGTCCGAGCTTACCAGAAAATCAATCTTTTTGCCGGACGATCTACCCTGTCAAGCTGGCTATACCGGATATGCGTTAATGTCGGACTTGAATATCTTAGAAAGAAGAAAGGCACATTTGAGGATTTAAATGACGTAAACTGCGGTGTCGTTGAGCCGGATCAAAAGAAAATGATTCTGCGGCAAAAGTTGGATAAAGCAATCAAGCACCTCCCTCACGGCTGTCGCATGGTTTTCGTTTTGCATGATATTGAAGGCTTCAATCATCGAGAAATCGCCGAAAGATTGAATTTGGCCGAAGGCACCTCAAAATCTCAACTTTCCAAAGCCCGAGCCATGCTGAGGAAAATTCTGGTCGGTTAGGATATGATTATGCCACTTTTTCATTATAAATGCCAACTCATAAAAAGGCTCCTTTCGGACAGGACCGATGATCCCTTACGTCCGAAGATCGAAAACAAGGTGCAAAAACACCTGGAAATCTGCGAAGATTGCAGGAAAGAAGCCGATTTTTACGTCGAATTATCTAACGTTTCCCCAAAATTGGGGAATTTTCAACCACCCAATTATTTATGGGAAAGGATTTCCCTGGCGGTTGATGAACATCCCTGGGAAGAAGGCGATAATTCCCATCCGATTTTTCAATTTTCCTTTTTACATTCGTATAAAAATTCCATACCTTTAGCGGGTGTTGTAGCGACCGTATTATTGGTAATAATATTAACCTTGATGCCGGATTTATCGACCGATATGGGCGGCAATAACAATCAGGTTCAGGCGGGTGAAATAAATCCTGAGGTAGCGTACGTTTCATTGTTTATGATGAGCCAGGGCGATAAATATCCGCCGGAAGTGCAGGATTATTTCATTAGTCAATTAAACGGGCTTAATGAAAAAATTGCGATCATCAAAACCGCCATGGAGCGTCATCCGCATAATCAGGAAATCAAACTTCGACTGGCTGAGGTTTATAAACAGAAAATAAGTATTTATAAACGCCTTGAAATACCGTCGCGCTACCAGCTTATGGGTAATCTTAGCCCGAAACGTATAATAAATTAACGAGATCCAATCATGTACGGCAAACTTGGAAAATATTCGCTATCCGTATTAATGGTAATGAGTAGTCTGCTGATTTTCTCATTTAATGCCGTTTGTGCCCAGGAAGAAGAAAACGCTTCAAAACCTTCACCCAAATACGGACTTGATAAAGGCGATGATTATGATACCCGGATCCTGGCCATCAGTCAAAACTATAGTCAGCTTATTGAACAACTGGAATCAGTTATCGGCGAATTCGAAGATTACTTTGAGACGTATAGTCTTTATACCCTTGACGAAACAATGACGGCTCTCGAGATATTAGAAGAATCTATCGATAATGAATTTTCAAAAGACGTCACTGATGAAATGATCAAAAATCTTTCTATTGCTCTCGATAAAGCTATGGAAAATCTGGATGAGCTGCACACAGAACTGCGCGAGGGCAAAACCAAAATCAAAAGGAAACATCTCCGGCATTTAAGGTCTCTGGGTAATGATCTCGAAGATATAAAAGATCAATTGGAAGAGATGAAAGATGATTTTGATGAATATGAGACATCGAATGACGAAAATATCTCAATTATAATCGATAACGCCCTCCGTCAGGCTCAACGGGAATATCGAGAAGCCCATAAAAAATACCGTGAAAAGGAGCGAAAATCCGGAATTGAGCTTCCTAATATTGAAGATCTACTTGATTTAGATAGCCTAATGAAAAACCTGGCCATTCCGGCTATGCCCGCTATGCCCAATTTCTTTCATGAATTTGACTCCCATCTGGAAAAATCCGCGTCCGTATCTTCCACTGGCAGCGATGCGACTATCGCGATAATTAATAATATCGGTGGTATTACGGTCACGGCGCGAAATAGTTCAGAGATTGTCGCTGAATTGACTATCAATTATTCTGAACATTCGAATACGAGCAAAAGAATTGCCGAACGAATCAAATTAAAAGCGGAATCGAATTTACGGAACGGTTCGGGGAATGATGGCATCATAGTTGAAGTAGTCTATCCATTTTCCGATAATAATGAAAAGGCTATCGGGATCGTATCATCTCATCTGGATATAAAAATTCCCCGCGATAATCCTCTTAGACTATCCAACGCCTTCGGACCGGTATCGATCACCGGCCATCACAATAAAATAATTCTCAATTCAAGTTTTTCAAACATTGAAATGCTGCACGTTGACGGAGACGTATATGTTACCAACTCAACGGGAGAAATTTTCCTTAAAGATATCTCCGGCCATTCTGAAATAACAAACTCTTTCGGGCCCATTGAAGCATCAATGCTCAATGGAAGATCTATAATTCGAAACAGTTATGCCCCCGTAACAATTTCTAAATCAATCGGAGAACTCGAAATAAACACATCGGGGAAAGTCATAATTAATCACCTCGAGGGCGACGCCGAGATTCAATCGAGCAACGGCAAAATGGAAATTTACGATATCTCCGGAAATCTCGAAGCCTCCAATTCATTCGGTGATATTTTGGTCGAGAACATTGGCGGCAACGCCATTGTGGAAAATATCAACGCCGAAATCGAAATCAACAACGTTGGCGGCACCCTGGAAGTTACAAACCGAATGGCATCCATTAGTATTGTTCAGGTTGGCAAGAGCATCGATATCGAATCTTCCAATTGCCGAATATACATTGAACAAGCCGAGGGGGACGTCGATATCAGCGGCCGCTTTGGACAGATTGACGTTGAAGGCGCAGGCGGATTTGTCAGGATTAATAATACCAGCGCCCCGGTGAATATCTCCGATGTCGCCGGAAATGTTATCGTGTCAAACCAAAATTATCCAATCTCTTTATATTCAATCGAGGGTGATATTGATATAGCCAATCAAAACTCATCGATTGATTTCGTTAATATTGGCGGTCGATCCGTAGTCAGCACCAGTTTTGGTCTCATCTCGGGAGAAAATATCAAAGGCGATTTTCAAATTACCAATAACAACGGTTCAATAGAATTAATGCGCATTCTGGATATATCTCATGATTGCCAGATTTCTACACGATACGGCAATATTGAACTGGAACTTCCTGAAGACATCAGCTATAACCTGAACGCCTACACATCACTGGGAAGAATTGACTCAGATTTGCCGTTAAAGATTTCCACTAACGGCAATATTACCTACGGTGAAGTAATTATTGATGACAATAAGCCCACCCTGACCATTCACGGAGATAATTCCTCAATAAAAATTTCAACCAACTAACTCTTTGCGTGTATAATTAATCAGAACCAAAAATAAACGAAACTTTGGAATCGTTTCTACGAATTAAATAGTAGAAGATAATAAAATCGCGGATAGGTAAATTTTTCAGTTGGTGGACGATTATAAGGGCCGGACTTCTCCCGGCCCTTTTTCTGCATAAAAACTAATTCTTATTTCCGGCTTATTCACATTTCAGGATTTGTGCCGGATTAATGTTCGCGGCATTAATTGTCCTGACAGTCACGACCACGAGCGCAATTGCGATAGTCAATATTCCAACCGTTACAAATATTTCCCATCCGGGTTCAACGCGATATACGAAATTTTTTAACCAGTCATTTAATAACAGGAACCCAATAGGCAATGCTATTAAATTTGAAATGGTCACCAATAACAAATATTTGCGGACCAGCAGTGAGATTATGCTTATTACTGAAGCGCCTAATACCTTTCGAATACAGATTTCTTTCATTCGGTGCCGAACCGTAAATGCAGACAACCCTAACAATCCAAGGGCCGCGATAAGAATCGAAAGGATACTTGAATAGGTTAAGATTTTTACACTTTTGTTCTCTGAACCGTATAGGTTATTTAAATCATCGGAAAGCACTGAATACTCAAAAGGAACATTCAGGCCTACAATATCTTTCCAAATATTTTGCATCCCAATAATTGTATTGTCATTGTTTGAATCATTTACCCTGACCAAAAGATAATTGCATCGGCTATCATCTAAAACCATTATCAAGGGCTGCAAACTGTTCCGAAGGTATCGAAAATGGAAATCCTGTACAACCCCGATTACTTCATTATCGTACCAGGGTTCTCCCTCCGATGATGATCCCGCAAAAGCTCTTAATCGTGTTTTTAGATTATTGTCCATAATCAAATTTAAATACTTGCGGGCGGATTCATTCAGGATAAATCCGCAATCCATATCATATGCGATTTGGTCATCCTTCAATCTGACACCCATTGTCTTGATAAATGAACTGTCGATCCAGAGGGTGGGAACAACCTTCAGATTCCTATCTTCCTCGGAAGCATATGACAAAGCGTTGCAGTCAGTTTCAGCGGGACTTTTTGATGCGGCGGCCACTCCCGTTACATTGGCAAGTTTAATCATTTCCGATTTGAGGATTCGTTGTTTTTTATATGCCTCATCAATACCGATAGGGATCACAATTAGCCCGCTCTTATTATAACCCAGATCCTTATTCATAAGTAAATTATACTGTTTATTGACGGTTAGTACGGCAAAAAGTAAAATGACAGTACATGAAAATTGAAAAATAACCAATCCTGATCTTGTTCGGGATGTTGATTTTTTGCCAGTTCGGTTGGCACCGAATATCTTGAGGGAAATATTCGATGATAATACCAGGGCCGGGCATATCCCCGTAACAATTCCGGTTAATACTGTCACCAGACCAACAATTAAAAATGCGTTGGTATCACCCCAAAAACTTATTTGACGGCCCGTTTCAGATAACAACCCAAACGAAGTTTGAAAAAGGTTCATGAATAATAACGCAATGAGCGATCCCAAAATGGTAATGATAAATGACTCCACGAAAAATTGATATACGATGTGGCGTGTTTTCGCACCCAGAATCTTCCGCATACTGATACCGCGTAATCTATCAAAGATCAGAGCCGTTGAAATATTGATATAATTGACGATGGCAATAATCAGGATACTGATTGCCAAAGCCGCGAAGATGTATAGCTTTTCGGAATTGGTATCCCACCGGAGATGGATATCTTTAACGGATTCTAATGAATAGACAACCTTCTTATCGGCGTTATTTCGATATTTATCTGCCAAAATATTCAGGCGCTCAGTTATAAGAGGCGATGACTCTTTATCATTCAATAACAAATATGTTGCCGTGCGTGAATCCCAATGATTGGACCACCCCTGATAAGCGTTTTCGAGCGTGGAAAATGATGCCACAAAATCAAATTGCAAATGCGAGTTGGCTGGAATTACATCAATGATTCCGGTTACAGTAAGATTTATGGCGTTTTCAAAAATTATGGTCTTCCCGGTCGGATTTTCCTCGCCAAAATATTTTTTTGCCATTTTATCGCTAATCAATACAGAGTTTGGCGAAGAAAGGGACTTTGCAGAATCACCGGTGAGAATAGGAAAAGAAAACAGATCAAAAAAAGCAGGATCGGCAAAACAAACATGTTTTTCTCTGAAGCAATTCTCTTCGTATTTAATCAATCCTTCCCATAGCGATATTCGAATAGCGTGTTCAACCGAAGGCACTTCAGCCTCAACCAACGGTGCCAGCGGTGTCCCGGTATACGGACGAGTTCTAAAGAATCCATCGGAGCTTCGCATCTCTTCCACCACACGATAGATTTCATTGCTTCGACTGTGAAATGAATCAAATGAAAGTTCATGATTGACAAATATAAATAACGCAAAACAGCAGGAGAGACCGACGGATAACCCAATCATTGAAATGATTGAATATGATTTATTTTTCCATATATTCCGGATCGCCGATTTAATATAATGCATCCCTAATAAACCTCCTGAAAAATATTGGCCTAATACAAGTTATTTATTTAACGTTGAATCGATTTTCTTATGACTAACCTCTTCCAAATATGACTTTCATTCATTACTCGAGTCATTTATCATGAGATTATTATTTGGATTACTATTTTTTATTAGTACGGCGTTATTAATGAATTGTTTCAATTCCCATATTTGGGTCAGAATAAAATGCCATTGATATCGCAAATTATTTGCTGATCAATTTTTAATTATTAATTGCGGATTGAAAAATTATTTCGATTTGGCGGTAATTCTCTTATCGGCTTCGATTTTGGCTATCTGGTTTCGCAGCTTATCCTCGATATCGAGAATCGACGTCTCATCATGATAAACGGTCGTATCAAAACTCGACATCTCTTTAAGTTCTTCCAGTACTAACGAAATCGTCTCCACCGATTTTATAATTACATCCATTGAATTGGCGGCGGTATTATTATCGTCGGTTATGGTTCCTTTGGATACAGCCAGCTCCACCAACTGCGCCCGCCCCAAAATAGTCGCCGAGGCGTTATTGATGTAATGCGATAGAGTTGCCGTTATTGTTTTCAACGAATCGAGGGCCGCTTTTTTCATCTGGTCGCGGGCAATCTGGGCCTGCATTTTCCGGTTTTCCCGCAGGACCGATTCCACCAGAATATATTGCTTGTATATCAAACTATTGGCGGCTTCCAAAAGATCAATCGGCGAACCGATCTGGATATCGAGAAACTCCGATTCCTGGACTAACATCTTCATTATCCGTTCCTGCAACTCGGACAGAACGGTCGGACCTATCCCCAGAGTCTGTGATAAATAATCAACCTTTTCGACATCAGACTTATCAAGCGGCGGAGTCTGGCAAACCTTGAATCTTGAAATCAGATTTCCGAGACAGACAATCTGTCCCAACCTATCGCTCGGTATTGAATTTTCATCATGAACGTCATCATGATGTCCGGCGATAGCTTCGCCGATAAATCTCGGTATCTTCCACTGATCCAAAAGAAACTTGGCCACCCGGGCATGATTGGTGCTCCAGGCCGCTTCCTCAAGCTTAATCTGGTTCTCACCGGCTTCGACCAGTTTCCAGATTCGTTTGAATTGGTCAGGGAAATTCGCCTGAAGAACCAAAACTCCCAGATCATGCATCAGACCGGCCACAAACGCTTCTTCGGCCGGGCGATAGGTGCAAATATTGGCAATCTCCCGGCAGGCGATCGCGACCTCCAGTGAATGCCGCCAGAAATGAACCCGATTTACAATCGAATTTTTGATATCAAATTTATGATAAAGCCCCGTCGATAATGCCATTGCCTTGACTGCCCGCAAACCCATCGCTACCACCGCCTGGTTCACGGTCGTAATTTCCCGGGCCAGCCCGTAGAACGGAGAATTGACGATTCTCAAAAGTCGAGCCGTTAAGGATGGATCTTTCAGGATTACATCGGCCAGAGCGTTAGCCGTAGAATTCTCATCATCAGCGACGCGAATGACCTCCGCCAACACCTGCGGCAGCGAAGCAAGCTCCCGGTTGTCCTTTAGCAAATTAAATATCTGTTCTTCCGACATATCATTACCCTAAACAGGGTATCGACAGTATCTTATTAAGATTTAGAGGATATTCGCAGGCACCTGCCTATTAGTCGTTTTTTCCGATGAATTAACTGTTTTTTTTGAGTCGCTGTCATCTCCAAATTGAGCATCAATTCGACCACCTCCGACGCCGCAACCGGGTCTTTCTCCGTATGCTCTTGATACTTAGCCAATTCCAATAAATGCTTGAAAACCTGCGGATCGTCCAATCGGGATTCGGAATTTTTCCAAATCTGACTGGCCTCATCCAGATACCCCACCTTTTTTAAGGTTAATGAATATTGCAATTGAGTTACTAATGAACTTTCATCCATATAACCCCGGCGGATATATTTAACATATTCAAGCAATTGTTCAAATCGCTTGTTCTTGAAAAAATGATTTATAACCCCTTCCATTAATGCCACCGAATTCGTTCTCTCGGGGCGAATGAGTACTTCGGGAATATACCGCGTTACAAGCGCCAACGAAATTACATCCAGACGATTATGCCGGATAATTTCGGGAATCAATCCCGGCTGACGATCATAGAGATAATCGAAATACCTGGTCGGGATAAGATATCCGGGAATATCCTCGCCCCGGTCAAACGATAAGAGATATTTTTCGAGAGTAATCAGCGTGCAGTCTTCCCCCAGCCTGCGAAACAGCGATCGGGCCGGATGCAAAACATCGATATGATCGCCGATTTCGGGAACATCCATGCGGTTAATCGTATACCTCCCCGATATCATTGGCCAGTCGAATGATTTACCATTGTAAGTTACAAGAATCGTTTCAGGCGTCAAATACTCGGATGATAATTTTAGAAACAATGATTCATGAGGATAATCGGGCAAAAAATATTGCACGACGCGAAAACAGTTTTTATGAAAATACCCGAATCCGCACAAGAACACCACCATCCCCGCACCCGAAAGCCCGGTCGTTTCGGTATCGAAAAAAACAAACCGCTCTGGATTATAATTCGACTCATCTCCGCCGGTATTGAAATGCCAATTTTGATAAAGATCGGAACCAAGATGATCGTGAATATCTTTTAAATCTGAGTACGGAAAAATATCGAGGTCATCGACAATTTTGAGAACGATGCTTCCGTCGATTTGGATGATTTCCGCCCCGAGAATTTCGGCCAACTTGGGAAGATTCTCATCGCCGGTAAAATCATCTCCCGGCAAATCATAAAACTTATCGAGAGTCTGTAGCCGCTTCTTCTTTTTCATCACAGGAAGTTAGACCTGGCTTCAGATGATCTATATATGACTCGCGTTTCATTATCGAACGAGTATTACTATCGGTCATAATGCTCATACGCATAAGCTCCATGGCTGCTTCACAATCAAATTTCCATAAGGCTTGAAACATAAAGCTATTTATATAAGTGCCCTGACAATGTGCTTTTATTTTTTCGACATTATATTCGCAACTATCTTCGGCAATAATCCGGGCCAAATATGATTCCTTAAAATGCGAATTGTCATCATCAATATATTTAAATATATATTTCTTCTTCACTTCACAATCCAAGTTCTTTAACGCCTCATACGCGCTAAAACGGACGCCGTAGTATTTATCATCCAATACCGGAACGAGAATGTCGAACAACTCTTCATCATCAACCATCCGCCCCGCCGATACAGCCGCCATCGTCCGCACCAGTTCATTCTCGTCCTGTAGTGCCTCTTTAATCGCGTCCAAGCCCCGCCGATCACCGATTTTCCCCAGCGCCCGGATCGTCTGATACCGTACCCAGTAATACGAATGGTCTTTGACTTTCAGCAGATTTTCCACCGAAGATGAATCGGGTATATAAAAAAGTATCAACGACACCCGCGACAATTGCAATGAATCCTCGACGGTGAGAAGCGCGTCGTTCAAAAGCGGTACTGCCGGTTTTCCGATCTTTGCAAGGATTTGCCTCAGAGTCACTCGCTCGCGGGCATCTATCGTCCCCAGCTTGTCTATCAAAAACGGAACGATCTCGACGCCGTATCCGGCCATATCATCAATCGTCGGCTGAACCATATCCCTATATTTCATCGCTCCCGACGACGCGATAACAAACATCGAATCGACCGTCTCCTGCGTTAGTTTGGCATTTACCGGTAAAGACAGACCAGGCGACACTGCCAACAATATTGAAATCAAAAAATGTTTTTTCATCTCCAAATCCTAATTAAGCTTTTTTGTGCTGTCAGGTCCTGATTTTGTGAAGCAAAATTGTGACCGACAATCTCAACAACCGATTCATCGCGCTATTAAGGAACTATCAATAAAAATCAAATTTTCGATTCACGGAGCAGCGGCTGCGTTAAGCATAGCGCCCCCCCTCCTCCTTTTAGAGATATTTCATCTCCCTGATACGTCATAACGTCGCAACCAGCAGACTGCAGTCGTCGCATCGTAACAGGATTTCCTTCCAGCATGAGACATTTGCCGGGTGATAAAGTTAAAATGCTGATTCCAAGCGAGTCATCTTCCTCATCTGGTAAAGTAATAAGATTAAATCCGCGTTTTACAAGAAAATCGGTGAACGACTCGGGCAGGTAATTTGGCAAGACAACCGCTATGTTATGATGGATAGGGCAAAAAACCGATGCAAGATGCAGCGCATTAGAAAAGGGAACCGGCAGTACTTGAATTCCGTGGCGCGATAATAGTTTTTCCAATTGATCAAATCCGGCTTTTCCTGTACGTGGACCCTGTCCAACCGCTAAAGTATGATTATCAATCCAAACCAAATCCCCGCCGTCAATAAATACATCTCCTGAAAATTGATGGAGAATTGGAATACCCAGCTTTTCCAGACATCGGCGAATGCCTTCTCCTTCACCGAGGCGGAGTTTTTTTGCCATTTGGAAAATTATAGCTCCATCGGATATGATAATTGCGGGATCACGCACAAAGATTGCGTCTGCACAATCAACCAGATCCTCATCATGGTAAAGAACCTTCACGCCCACATCATTTAATATATCAACAAATTTATCGTGTTCCTGCTGTGCCAATAACATATTTGGGCTTGACGGATAGCCCCATAGCTGGGGATCATCAACTGCGAATGAAGCATCAGGACGGCGAACCAAGACTACTTTGAGTTGATCGATCATGCTTTGACAACCGTAGTGCATTTTGGGTATCTCCTTTTCTCTGAAATTTATAAATACTTGGGACATGAATCCAAACTTAATTATTTGTAATTCCAAAGTCGGCCAACCTACTATAGCCTCGGTTGAAATTAAGATAATTTCAAGTTTTATCATGTCCCGCCAAGTCCTGTTTCCTTATTTACGGGAAAGTGACCTGACAATCTCAACCGTCGGTTCACCGCTTCGCTGAGGAACCGACAGAACAATTCCTATTTTTTATCGACCGCCGTCGAATCGGACGGAAGCACCTCAATCTTCTTCAAATCCAATCCCCCGCCCCATTTGCCGGGGACTTTCCAGAACTTACCATTACCGCCATTGGCGCCGTAACGATCATCACCATCCATATCCAAAAACAATCCGATCGACCCGTAATCCCGTCGAGGATTACCATACCCCTGCGTATTATGCGTATGGGTCGTAAAATATCCGTCGTCGCCATTTAAATCCGTAAATATCCCGATGCCGTTTGCCTGCCCGCCTCCCTGCGCCAGTCCCTGCGCCGAATAAACGTCGTTACCGCCCCGGTCAAGAAGCCATCCGCATGAATAATCATGCCCGACTCCATGACACAAACCATGAGAGCGATAAATATCATCCCCCCCGCCGTCGAGCAGAAGCCCAAGCGCCATATGCGCCCCGGCTCCCTGGGCATACTGATACGACGCGTACAAATCATTGCCCGATTTATCATAAATCATCCCCAGCGACCACCAGTACGATGATCCCTGCGCGAAGAAATCGGCGATATACGAATCATTCCCGCCATAATCACAAATAAACCCGAATCCTCCAGACATATACGGCCGCACACCGATTGCGAATCCCTGCGACAACGATTGATAATGATCCCCGGCATGAAAAAACTCTTTGTATTTGGGTTGGACTATGTAAGCATCATTTCCAGCATAGTCGGCAATCCCACCGATTCCTCGCACGAACCCGAACCCCTGGCTCTGAAAATGGCAGGTATACGTATCCGATCCGTCCTCGTCAATCAGAAGCCCCAGCCCGAACGTCCCGGCTCCCTGAACGAACGTATCTCCGAAATATTTATCGTTTCCTTTTTTATCCCACAGAATCCCAACGCCGAAATACCCCGACCCGAGCGAGAAATTCTTACCCCAATAAATGTCGTCGCCTTCATAGTCAATCAAAAGCGAATACGACAGCGCTCCCGATGCCAGCGCAAAATCAGTTTCAGCTTTATATATATCATTGCCTGAATAATCGACAATCAGAGTCGGATGCGGATTTTCGATATCGTACGAAATATTATAAACATCATCCCCCCCTGGATCGATAATCATGAAGTAGTCCCCGGTGTATGTGTCGTTACCGGAAGTGCCTATTGCTAAGCGCCCAAAATCTGTAAACCAAGAATATGGTTCTGACTTTACCTTATTAAATGTCTCCTGATATGACATACTATCTTCTGCCAGTAGCTTATATATTGTATCCAGTGAATTTAAAAGTTTTGGAGGGAATCCTGAAATATCTGTGTCAATAATATTATCGCTAAGTTGAACGAATTCCTTTGCGAATTCTTCTTCCAATTGCTGTAACGAATCTAATTTCTCATTGCTATGAACTCTATAATCCGGATAATCAAGAATTAACTCCTTATAATCCCTGAAAACAAATTTGAATATCTCTGATTTTTTATCATCCGGTATAACTGTCGCCCCTTGTCTAAACTCTTTATCATAACCCACAACAGTTGGAAATACTTCTGGCCAGCAGTCTATATAAATATGGAACTGCTGAAGCATATAACTATATTTCCACTTAAATGAGCCAGTTACATCACGCAGCCGTTTTGACAATTCTTCAGAAGGATAAGGGCCGGGAGGTGTTCCATAGCCACATCTGGCAATATATCGTTCAAGTCCGGGTGGATGTCTATCTCCTTGCAGTATGTCCAAATAATTAATACATTCATTTGGTTCTTCAAAAAATCTGGATAATTCCACCGCGCAGCTATCGGCAAAATCATCCATCAAAAGCGGGTGTTTCATCAGGCTGTCAACGATTTTCAAACGATACGGATCGCGAGGCATATAATCATCACGAAAAGTAAAATCATCGCGTGTAAACAACATATACGACAGCAACTGATCCAGCCCAGCGTTGAGAAGGCTATCGGAATTAATTATCGTTGAATCATTTTCAGATTCCTGCGCGAACGAGGGAATAGCCAATGCCGCGCATATCAGGATCGGCAAAATATATTTTTTCATACATTATTAAAACGTGCAAAAACCCATTATGTCAATCATTAATTTTAAGACTTATAAGAATATGAAATAGTCCAAAAGACCGGTGGCCCATTGTCCTCCCGCGAAGCGGTTTTTTGGGTGGGTTCCGTCGCATTCCATTCACAATTATCACTCAATTCAACCCCTGTTTCTGAAATCATCCGCAACTATAGATGATATAAATCTATTGCCGTACATGTGTGATTCGCGGGGAAATGGCCAAATCCAAAAATACTAAAAAGGACAAAACGAACCCAATTCGCTGTAACCTAAATAGGGATATATACTAACAAGGATTTTACAAAAATAAAGTGTGGATAACTCTTAAACCATAGATTGCCACACTCGCGACGCTCGTTCGCAATGACGGGGATGGAATGGCTGGAGCCCGTTGGGCTTCTGCCCTACAAGATTATTTTTATTGTGTAGCGACAACTCTTGAGTTGTCGCATTGTCGAAACCGCGGGGGTTTCGACCGACCAGAAAAAAACCCGGTCATATTACCGGGTTTTGAGAAAAAACAAATTTATGAAACAACCGAAAAATTATCCTACCAGCACCTTCTCGAGGCGCTCGCAGATATAATCGATTTCGCTTTTACCGATAATCAAAGGCGGGCTGATACGAATCGTATGACCGTGACTGTCGTTGACCAGCATATCCATAGCGAGAAGCTCACGGCAGAAATGCATTGCATCGCCCGATTTTACTTCGATGCCGATGAAAAGCCCTTTCCCCCGCACTTCCTTGACATGCTTCGAGCGCGACGCGATATCCTCGATTTTCTTTTTCAGAATCGCGCCCATCTCGGCCGACCGCTGAGCCAGCTTTTCATCTTCGATAACTTCCAGCGCGGCAATCCCGCAGGCGCAGGCAAACGGATACCCGCCGAAAGTCGATCCGTCGCTTCCAAGACTGAAAACCATATCCATCAGATGCCGGCTGGTAACCATCACCGAAAGCGGAGCCAGTCCGCCCGAGATCGCCTTGCCCAAAATCATACAATCGGGAATAACATTTTCATGCTCAAAACAGAACATCTTACCGGTTCGTCCCAGACCAACCTGGATTTCATCAAAGAGAAGCAGCATATCATTCTCGTCGCACAGATCGCGCAAACTTTGGAGGAATCCTTCCGGGGGCTGATACATACCGCCCTCACCCTGCATTGGCTCAATGAGGATAGCGCAAGTGTTCTTGTTTATCTTACTTTTGACGGCTTCAATATCGCCGTACGCAACCGATGTAAATCCGGGTGTCAGCGGTCCGAAGCCCTCTTTATATTTCTTCGACGTCGAGAACGATATAACGGTCGTCATCCGGCCGTGAAAGTTATTATCAAAAACGATGATTTCCTGATTTCCATCCGGAATGCCTTTATGTTTCCATCCAAAATATCTTGCAAGTTTGATAGCTGTCTCCACCGATTCCACGCCGCCGTTTTTTGGCAGAACCTTGTTGCCATGCTCTCCGAAGCGCGGAGCGATCTGAGGAAGCATCGTCGCCGCTTTCTTGAGAAACAGAGCCAGCAAATCGGTATAGACGACATTTGAAAGAACGGACGCGTAATGTCCCTGAATAGCATCAACCGCCGCCTGGACAATTTTGGGATGATGATGACCCTGGTTGGCCGCCGAATACGCCGCCAGACAGTCGATTACTTTGTGTCCATCCTGAGTATAAAGCCAGGGACCTTCCGCCTTGCGGACGATTGTTTTCAACCGTCCGTAATGATCGGCCCCGTATTTGGATTCGTATCCGACGATCTCATCATCGGTCAGCGCAGAAAATCCCAATTTGATTGCGTTTTCAGCCGCTTTAATATCTTGTGCTTTCATAGGCACCTCCGAGTCAGGAAATTCATCAGTTCAGTTACCGTTCCGGTTGTTTACATACCGGTTATTGCCGCGTCAATATAATAGTTTAAAATCCGGTGGCAACCCCATTTTCAAGGATTCGGCCGGTTAAGGATAAAATTCATCGAAAGGGAATAACGTTTTGAATTATAACTTCATTTCTTTTTTGATTCGAAGTTTGGCGTCAATAAGTTTGTCATGATCAAGATGCAAAAGCCGGGCGAACCTGTGAACCAGAAAATCTTCATGGCCGTTTAAATGCTGGTCAGTATATATAACCCGCCAGACCATCTCGATTATTTTGATTTTATCATCGATATCGAATTGATCATTTATCTGTTTGGTGAAATAATAAAGGTCAAGCTGATTATTGATCTCTTTTTGAGAAGTTTCCAATATTTTCCCAACCTCGTCCTCACTGATCTCAAAATGTTCTTTCAAAACCTTTATTATTTCGACTCGCTCATCGCCGGAAAACTCATCATCGATTTTGGCGATTTCTAAAAGCAAAGCCGCCGTGGCAACTTGCAGATCATGTTCGCTTGATTGCTCGGAACCGCTCTCCCCTCGCCCCTGTCCCATTAAATTTTGTAAAAATCGTCTCACGAATATTTCCCGATGTATCCTATTAAGATTTTTGCCTGCCTTTTCTTACACTGTCAATAATACCAAAAATTGGGACGAATTCATAATAAAATGTGTCCCCCGAACCGACATTATCTTAAATAGCCGTAATGCGTTACGATTAAATGAGATGGGGCGATTATATGAATAATCGCATTAAGCAGTGTCGGAATTCTGGACAATTCACACCAAAATCGAGAAAAATCAGAATGAGTGCGAAGAAAGGCCATGCGTCTGATTAACAATAGCTTATTGTAATACCAAAGTTAAATACTCCTTTGGCCTGGTTTTTGCTCAAATATAGACAGATAAGTAAATTTTTATGGGATTTTGATATGAAGACAAAATTGACAATATTGATGACGCTCTTTCTAATGTTAGCTGGAACTATCGGATCGCAGGCGGCGATTTATACTTTCCAGCCTTCTCCCGCCGATTTATGGGACCTCTCCCACGATCAGGCTTATACCTGGGGCATAAGCTGGGATTTTCCTGAAGAACAGATTATTGAGGCAAAATTGACCTTTTTTGACATTTACAACTGGAAATCGGAAGATAATTGGCTTTATATTCATATGCTTGACAATCCACCCGTGGGTACCTTCGCTCTTAGCGATCCGATTAGTAACTCCAGTGGAACTGATTATTTTGCCAATGAGGGCATTTTAATCGATATCTGGAGCGATCCCAACGGTGGCCCCCCGGGCATAGACCTGACATACTCATTTTCGGATATTGGGATACTCGATGACTTCATCGCATATTCATCGGACGGAATTTTCGGATTCGCAATTGACGCCGATTGTCATTATTTCAATAGAGAAATTCAACTAACGGTCTTTACATCAGCTTCCGTTCCCGAACCGAGCACTGTAATTTTAATCGGTCTTGGTTTAGCCGGATTTGGATTTTATCGCAGATTTAAATAGAATCAAGCTTCAGACAAAGCAATTAAGACGGCCATGATGGCCGCCTCAGACTGATGACAGAGGGCAGTTTTTTGAACTGCCTTTTATTTTTATGACGATTTTGATCTGTCTCGGAGAGTTTTTTCTTAAATTGTCGAGAATCGATATTTTCGATGATTATTTGCCAACAGGAAGCGCTTTTTCAGGCAATAAATGATACAATAAGAAAGATGGCGAGCCATCTTCTCGATGTTCATCGCAATCGCCGTCATCAAACATTGCTCGCTGACATTCTTCAACCCGCAATAACGTGCATACCGCAGACCATGCAACTCTTTGGCATCGGCAAATGATCGCTTCACCGTCTCCCGACGCTTCTGACGAAGATATTTACCCAATGGTGTTTTCCATATCTGTTCCCGATACCTCTGCCAGACATGACGGGTTATAACTCGAACATGATTCCGTGACTCGGTGCATTCGGATAGCATCCGGCATTTACCGCATAGCCTGGGATCGGAAACATACTCATTCGAGCCGGCTATTCCTGCCGTTGAAACAGTACACTCCTTAATTAATCTGAATCATAATATTGACTGTTTCTAATAATGAAGGAAAAACATATATCAATTAAAAAAGGTTTCGACCGACTTTGTCAAAAGTCTGGGGAGCCTTATTCAAGCCGGTTCTTTTTTTTGCGCGATTTATTGGTGATTGACATTTCAATTTTTTAATTGAATTATTCATGAGGAAAATATATAAATAACGTTTACCAAATGGTACATGGAAATATTCGATGGATGACTTCAAATTTATACATTGCTCCGATTTGCATCTGGATGCTCCTTTCGCGGGAATTTCATCATCCAATGATGAAATCGGCAAGATTCTCAGAGACGCCCCATATAAATCCTATTTTAATATGGTAGCTCAGGCGGTAGAGGATAAGGTCGATTTTGTAGTTATTGCGGGTGACATTTTCAATACCGCCGATAAGAGTATTCGGGCCCAATATAATTTTTATCGAGGATTAAAACATCTTTCTGATAACGACATTCCGGTATTTATTGCCCATGGGAATCATGATCCCCTTAATAGCTGGTCAACAAAAATGAAAATTCCGGAAAATGTTATTGGCTTCGACGCTGACAATGTATACAGCCGGCAGGTCATTGTGAAAGGTAAGCCGGTAGCGAGAGTATATGGAATTAGTTATGGGACTCGGGATATTAAAGAAAACCTCGCACTGAAATTTAAACGAGAGGACGAATTACCGGCAATTGCGGTATTGCATTGTAACGTCGGAGAAAATACCGGACACGAACCTTACGCGCCGGCTACCGTGGATGATATTGTCAATCGGGGATTTGATTATTGGGCACTGGGTCATGTGCATAGTTATAAGATAATCAGAAAAGAAAATCCCACGATAGTTTATTCGGGAAACATACAGGCGATAAAATCATCCGAACGCGGCCCCAAAGGATATTGCCTGGTTGATTACTCGCGCCAATTGGGTTTTAATGTTGAATTTAAACCGATTGATATGGTTCGCTATGAGTCCATAAGAATAGATATCACTTCATGTAAATCCATTGAAGAAATCCCCGATGAAATTACCGGGCATATTGAAGATTTGATTGGAAAATCAGATAATCGGCACTTAATATTTTCATTGGATATTTATGGCCAGACAAATTTAAATACCGAATTAAGACGTCGCGATTTTATACAGAGCATTTCCGAGGATTTGCGCGATCAATATGCAAGTCGTGATCCGATAGTCTGGGTTGACAAGATAAATCTATCGACTAATGGCGAATTTGATATTGAATCGTTTCGTAGCGAAAAGAGTTTTGTGAGCGATGTTATTTCGGCGTATGACGCAATCAGTTCAGAAGATCCGGAATATCTCAGATTAATTCGGGCCGAATTGGAGGCGTTATATAAAGATTGGCCCGGGGGCGCTTTTCTGGACCCGCTCTCAAATGAAGATATAATGAAATTATCTTTGATAGCTCGCAATCGAACCCTGGAAAAAATATTTACTGACGCATAGTATGATAATAAAAAACGCACATATCAATGGTTTTGGTGTTTTCTCCAATAAATCGATTAACGGATTTGACCACGGAATCAATGTTGTTTACGGACCCAACGAGTTTGGTAAAAGCACCATACTTGAATTTATTCGGAGAGTTTTATTCGGCTTTCCGCGCGCAAGTAAGTCATTGAATCAATATTTGCCTTTGGATGGCGGCCAATATGGGGGCGTACTCGAATGCCTGATAAGTTCAGGAGAAAAGCTTCGGATATCAAGATTGGGTGGGAATGGAAAACGTAAATTAACAATTACCGTATCCGATAAAATGATTTCCGGGCCTGATGCATTGCGCAAATTTATCGGTTCTATAACCGAAAATGTTTTTAACAATGTTTATGCCTTCGGGTTGAACGAACTTCAGATTGTTGAATCTCTGGAAGATGAAGAAATTAGTAATTTCATTTACGGTACCGGGTTGGGGCTGGGAAAGATATCACCGGTTACCATATCTCGGGAAATCGCAGGGTGGCAAAATTCCCTTTATTTAAAACGCGGGCGAACACAGCCTTTAATCCAATTATACAAAGAGATGAATGAATTGCGAACAGAGATTAAGCAATGCCAGAATGAGATAGATCAATACGATCATTTGGTACAGCAAAGAGAAAATTCCGGCGCCGAATCGGATGAATTGAAAACAAAAATCGAAAACGCCGAAGAAGGAAAGCAAAAACTTGAAGCATTGATAAAGATGTTTCCGGTCTTTCAGGAGATGACTACGAAGCAAAAAGAGATTGACGGTTTACCGGATTCACCAAAAATCTCTGATAAGCAACTGAAAGAATGCGAGGAGTTATCTTTAGAGGTTTCAAATCTGAAATTGCGGCATGAAGAATTGGTTGACGAAAAAAACAAGCTGCAAATTCGAAAAGATCAAATTAATATCAATCACTCCCTGCTTGAGCATAAACCCACAATCGAATCGTTGAAAGAACACCTCAAAAGTTATCGCGATGCCGCGCGTGATATAATCCGAGTAAGGGATGAAAAAAAAGAACTTTCGATCCTGATAGATTCGGAAATAATTCGTTTGGGAGACAACTGGTCGAGAAAGTCTGTTTCCGATTTTACTCTTAGCATTACCGCGGAAGATAACATTAAAGAATACAAAAAGCGTCTACAGGAGGCTGAATATTATCGTCGGCGAGTTCAGGAAATTGAATTTGAAGACAAGGCGAAATCCGAGACTCAGTCGGGGAGATTGCCTGAATTTTATAGCTATGCTTTATATGGATTATCCGCTTTAAGTTTGGCCGGGATTGTGATCAGCCTCACAATCGGTAATTTACTGGCGGCAGGATTCGCGGCGGCTGTTTTCCTGTTGAGTACTCCAATGGTCATAAAAAATGTCATGGCTAAGAAAGTTAATAAAGATCTATCGAGTATAGATAAAGCGGATGAAGATGCGGATTCGGGATTCAATGAATGGGAGGACGCTTTATCTGAATGGCGAGAGTATATCGGGAATATCGGATTAGATCGGAAGCTGACCCCCGAAGCCGCATTGGAATATTTTGCCGCAATTAAAGACATTAAAAATAGTATCAAGCAAGAAACCAAGCTTACCGAGCGTATCGATTTGATGGATGAAACTATCACATCTGTCGAGAGGCAACTTTCAACTGTATTGGGAGCATCGCATTCTGTAGATAGCAATACGGAAGTTTCAATGGCTATAGGAATAATTGGCAATGAATTGAATGAGGGCGAAACCTTATTGCATGAGCGAAATGGAATCATCGAACAAATCGAGCAACTGAATTCCAAAACCGAATCTTTAAATAAAAAAATAAGTCAGCAGGAAAATAATTTATCCGAACTGCTTGCAAAGGTTGGGGCAAATTCATTAAGCCAATTAAAGGAATATCATAGATTAACAATAGAGCAAGATAATTTATCTACGGGGATAAAGACAAGTAAGGAAAAGATTCAATTATCAGCCGGCGTAGGTGAAAATTATGATAAATTTATCAATGATCTCAATGAAATGTCTCCGTCCGAAACCGCGTCCAGGATTGAGAAACTGGGTTACCAAATCGGTGAAATAACTTCGGAAAAAACTCAAAAGGAACAAAAAATAGGCGAGTTGCGCGGGCGGATTAAGGAATTAAATACGCGGGAAGATATATTGGCGGCCCAGCATAATTTGGAAATAGTTCGTCAGAACATGATAGATAAAGCTCAGGAATGGGCGGCCGCGACTATCGCAAAAGTAGTTTTTGAAAACGTACTAAAATCCGCCGAAAAGAATCGCCAACCCAATGTAATCAAAGCAGCCGCCTCGAATTTTGAGAAATTTACGGGGGGAAGATATAATAATGTCTATAAACCGGCCGATAATGAGACGCTGCATATTGAAGAGTCCGCATCCCACCAGATAAAGTCAGTCGATATGTTAAGCCGGGGAACACGGGAACAGTTATATCTGGCGATGCGATTGGGACTGATCGAGGAATACGAGAAATTATCGGAGTCGATGCCAATAATCTTCGATGATATTTTTGCCAATTTTGACGATGATCGGATTGATTTAGCTGCAGAGGCGATTAAAAGATTTTCTCAAAAGCGTCAGGTGATTATTTTCGCCTGCCGCCGTCAAACACGCGATTTATTTTTGGGATTGGGCTCTAAGCTCATAGAGTTCGCGTAAATATTTATTCAAATCAGTAATTCTCTAATTAATTCGGGACAATGTAAAATGCGCAATTTAATTGACACAGACCATATTGCGAAAGAATTGACGTTCGAAAGAACTCTTTCATTTGGTCAATCGGGACCGGATGTAAAAATGGCTCAGGAATGGCTAAATCTGCATGGGATAGAATTAGTTATTGACGGCAAATATGGAGCAAATACCCGAAGAGCAATCATAAGATTTCAGCATGCCAGGGGAATTAAAGAATCAGGTTTGGTTGACGCCGACACTTTTAATCGTTTGACCCTGCCTATTCGCCGAGCCATTGCGATGCAAAGTTTAAATAATGACTCCCCTAATCATATAATTGTATCATATGCCGAACAGCACCTGAGAGAATGCCCGCACGAAATCGGCGGTCAAAATAGAGGTCCCTGGGTGCGCCTTTTTATGAAGGGGAATGAAGGCAGGCAATGGTCATGGTGCGCCGGATTTGTATCCTTTATACTTATGCAAACATTCGCGACATTATCAAACGAGTTGATACTCGATTATACATTTTCCTGCGATGAACTTGCTCATGACGCGATGGAGAAAAATATTTTTATTGAAGAGTCTCAACTAAGGGAAATGACTATAAAGCCGGGAATGATTTTTTTGAAGCGAAGGAAAAAATCGGATTGGGTTCATGCCGGAATCGTTACGTCATCCGATGGAAATTATATAAACTCAATTGAAGGCAACACAAATGAGATGGGCCGTTATAATGGCGACAGAGTTATGCGAAAACGGCGAGTCTTGAGAAACATAAATTTAATAAACCCGGAATTGGCGACCGCCATGTCGTAAATACCATTGGCGATATGATCGAATTATCTTATATTGGCGCGATGTTTTTGGCGCTGGAGTTGTGATAGTGAAAACTTTTCCGTATGAATTTGAAGCTCGCAAGGAAATTCAGTTTTATCCCAACCGGCCGGATGATTTCTCTGCCCATTCATTGGAAATCGGCCCCGGGCGAGGCGATTTTTTGCTGTCGGTGGCGGGAAAATACCCGGATAGGAAATTTGCCACCATTGAACTGGGTAAGCGCCGTTATTATAAAATGATTCCGCGCATTGAAAAGAAAGGCTTATCCAATATTATTCTCATCAACGGTAATGCCCGAATTGTAATTAACGAGTATTTTGATAATGCGCTGTTTGATAAAATTTATATTCTGTTTCCCGATCCCTGGCCCAAAAAACGTCACATCCCGCATCGATTAATGTCAATCGAATTTTTACGTTTGATCATGGGGCTTTTAAAGCCGGGAGGTCATCTTTATTCCGCGACTGATTATTGGCCTTACGCGATTTGGGCTGCCGATAATTTGAAACAAATTGGAAGATTGCGAAGCGAAGGCAAGCCGTTGTTTACCGATATTGACGCGATTGATGATTATAGCCCCTCGTTTTTTGAAAATAAATGGCGCGATGAGGGCCGAGCGATTTACTACATGAAATATTTGCGCAAATAATTTTTGATGTCTATCGTGGAATTAACAGAAAATTAATATCTTCGACAATTGCGCCCTGTTCGGAGGGCTTAAGTTCAAAATCAATATACTCCGGCGTCGATTTATAACCTGATGAGATTAATTGATTGTTGTCGATTTCGGCGCGGTATCGTCCGGGAATCAATCCCAGGTAATAAAATTCTCCATTATTGAACGTCGTTATCTCATGCCGTTCGCCGGTGGACAGGTTGACCAGGATAATTTTAGCGCCACCCAATCCTGCTTGTCCGCTTGCGGTTTGCCGTTTTACGCTCCCGTTGATTTCACCGGCCATTACGATAGGGACATCAATAGCGGTGACCATATTCGGATTGAAATTCATTCGATATCCTTCGTGAATAGGCTTCAGTAATGGATCGTCGAGACTATATTCGTTGATTTCCACGACGTATTCATCGTAGGCTCTCAGGCGATCAAAATAGAAAACGGTTCCATCGTTTGTTAAGCGTCCGTTGGCTCCCTTGATTTTGGCGGTCAGACCGGGGATTATTTCATCGATTTTTTCGTCGAAACGGCCGTTGAAATTGCGATCCAGAAAAGGCCTTAAAACCGCCGAACCCTGACCTACTCCCGCGCGACGATCAAAATGGAACGAATTGGTTTCCTGGTTATATCTGATTGAGCCTCGTTGGATCTGAGTAACCGCGATCTGATCTCCGGTCGTTACCGCCCGAGTATTAAAACTCGCGAATCCGCCATAAAGGGTAAAGGTCGCCATTATCAGATTGGATTTCGCTATAACGTTTTTCTCAAGCGATAAAGAGATTTGCCCGGTTCTGAAAACCCGTTTGGTTAGGTAGACTCCGACTTTTCTGATTTGTTTCCGGCTATGATCATAATCGAATCTAATCTGGGGCCGTATCCATCTCAGAAGCGTTGTGGACATCAGAAGCTGGCTCGATATGTCGGTTGTTGTCAATCCATTTTCGAGATTTTTATTGATACCGTATTTTCCGAAATAATTGATATATATTCGACTAATTGAGGTGCTCAATCCATAATAAGTATTGATTTCGGTCGCCTTAGGGAAGCGATCAACAAAAGTATTGCATCTCAGACTAATCCTGCGGCCGCCTATTTTGATCGGTGATGTCGCTGAAATCGAATAAGTTTGCAGACGTCCGGCCAGGTTGCGATATCCTTTGGATAAGTAATTCGTAAAGCTCCCATTTATGCTGACGATGGACGGTTTGCTAAAGGTCATTGCGGCGTTGACCATCTGCCCCGGCGAGGCGTATCCATTAAACGTTAGATTGGTCAGCGGTTGATATGAAAACTCTCCGGCGAATCCGAATCTTGAACTATCCTCGGTCGATATTGGTAAATCGGCGCTTATTCCGGCCGTCAGCCGGGTTGTGACTCCATAGAAGCAATTGGCCTGGCCGAAAATTCCGCTTGAGAATGGATTGTCGTCTTTTCCAATCGCGACGGTATATTCAACTTCATTTTTGGGAATCAAATTATAAGGTATTTTGATATTGATTTCTTTTTCCCTGATTTCTCCGCCGGGGCCGTACATTTTCAAATTTATCAATGAGGCGCCATAGAAAATATCTATATTAAAATCATACTTTCCCGATTCGTCGGTTCGAATAAAATCGATGAGGCGATTATCTATATATAATTCGATTTCCCACCCTTCGCCGATATAATCGGATACTATAATGGTCTGAAAATGTTTTCTTCTAACCTGCGGTTTATTGGTTGCCAGAACTCCTTCCAAAGCCCGGGATAATCTGCCCCCGGTGAAAACATTTCCGGCTTCAATCTGGGAAATATATTGTTGATTAGCGACGAAATAATGCCATTTGTATCTTAGATCATCAATTTCAAAGCGGTTTCTAATCTTATTGTCGCCGGTAACCGTTGGATCATTTCCCATGACTACACTACCGTTGCCGGATATCATTAAATCGCCTCCGGCGACCATACTGCCGGTATTCAGGCTGAAATATTGCACCTGTCGGGTTCCAATCGGATTGGTGGCGATCATCCAGTCAGCGACACCGCCTCTGAACCAGGCGCGCTTAAAGGGAAGAGCATAAATCTTTTTTTCGACTTCGCGCCTGGCCATCAATTTTTCCTGGGCCTGTTTTCGTTTGAGGCGTTGATAAGCGGGAAAATCTTTATTTAATGGCAAAGACACTTTTAACTGGGAAAAATCAAATTTAGTATTCAGATTAAAACATAGGGTAAATAAATCATGTCGCAGGTATAATTCGTATCCGTTGTAAAAATATTGATCCCGTAATAAGTCAAATTCCTCTTTTTTTGTTTTGATTTTGCCCTGCCCGATATCAATGAGAAACTTATCATCCTCAGAAAGGATATACCCAAACATACGTCGGCCGGGCTGGTCATGAGTTATTTTGAGCTCTAGTAAACCGATGATTTCGATAACCGGCAGGAATATTGTCTGGCCGTCGTATTGAACGAATATATCTTTGTTGAGTAGTCGAGGAATATCAAAGTTAACGACAATTTCCTCAAAATTGTCGAATTGAGCCTGAACCGTACCCCCTGAGAAAATCAGAAGCAGGCAAATCAGGAAGATATATCCCGATGTTTTATTCGAATATTTTAATGTGAACATATCCATATGTTCAAACTGGACCGAATTAAAACCGCTAATCTACGATAGCGGTATAGTTTATGTCATTGCCAAAAACAATATCGTTTCGTGCGATATCGGTTCGTCCTTCACAGCTAATTTTCAATTCGACTTGATAAGGCTGTTTGAAATCGCCTTCCGGAATTCCAAGATTCATGCGTTTTCGAATGTTCCTATAAACAGCCAGATTTCCGTCGCTGGAGCTTATTAAACGATTATCGGCGTCGAGCAGGCGGCAGGTAACGACCCCCAGATAGGAAACATTGCCCTGATTAATCAAATCGGCCAATACTTCCACCCCACCGTCTTTATATTGCGCGTTGAAATTCGCCAAATCGATTTTCGCCGCCAATTCCCCGGTCCGATACTTGAGGGAAATAGCGGTTTGCATGACCATGTTCAGTTGCGTAGTAATCTGAGTATTATCGGTTGACGCCGGTATCGATGTCTCGCCCTCCTGAGAGCGGATAATTATACGGGCCCAGTATTCACCGTCGGGCAAATCTTTCGGAGGATGAGCGACCAGCCTGACCACCTGCGATCCGTTAGGGGGCAGAACCAGCTTCCGAGGAAAAACACGGATCCATCCCAGCGCTGATTTCGGATCGGTCACATTGGAATCCTGCAGAGTCAATTCGATATTGCCGAGGCTGTCTGATTCGGGAATGCCGAAACTGAAAAATACTTCAATCTCCTTGGGTTTGTTGGAGGGATTTTCAAGATTCAGGCGACCCGTCCGGCTTTTGTCCGATAGAATTACCACCGTTGGAGCCACTAAAACTCCCGCTATGACATTGGATACCATAAACGCAAATAATATCGTCGCAATGACGACGATATAAACTTTGCCCAAAAGATATCTCAATTTGACTGATTGGGAATTGTTTGATACAGACATAATAACCATCCCATGTTTTATAAATCTAAGCCTCTTTTCAGAACAACATTCCATCGCGGCTCCGAAAAGAGGCGAATCTTATTTCTTCAGCTCAATCTAAATTTAGGTTCCATCATAGGCAACAGTCAAGATAATGTCGCCGGTGTAAGCTCCCGCAGTTTGATCCAAAGTAGGAATTACCTTACCGCCTATAAAAATAGCGCAAAATCCGGCATCACCAAGACAGGGAGTAGCGCCAGCGACCGCCATCAGATCATGTGGATCTTCAGCCTGCCAACCGTCAGTAAAACTGGTCGGATCGCCGGGTTGAGCCGCCAGAGCGGTGTCGATATCGGCGACGGTGGCTCCAAAGACAACCGTCATACGATCATCACCTGTCGCCGTAGCGACAAACTCCGGAAGGGAAAGATAAAGCAACAAATCAGCGTTAGCCTGACCAGCGATATCAAAGATAGCGGCATCCGCGACGTTTTTGCTGATTGACTTGGGCACGCCCTGATAAACCGTACCGAACGCCAAAGGACTGGTGGCCGCCACTGTCAGCGCCGTTACGACGGTGGCAGTGATTTGAGCATTGGCCACATCCTGTGCCATAATTGCCGAATTGGAAATCAAAACGGCGATTAGAGCCAGAATAATCCATAAAATTTTATTATTCATCCGTGAATTAACTTGCATTTTCATCTCCTTTAAGCAAGTAAAATCAGGTTCCATCATAAGCGACAGTTAAGATAATGTCGCCAGTGTAAGCTCCCGCAGTCTGGTCCAGAGTTGGGATAACTTTACCGCCAACGAATATGGCGCAAAATCCGGCATCACCGAGACAGGGTGTTTCGCCCGCGACGCCCATCAAATTATGAGGATCTTCGCCCTG
This sequence comes from Candidatus Zixiibacteriota bacterium, assembly GCA_036480375.1. Classification (NCBI taxonomy): domain Bacteria; kingdom Pseudomonadati; phylum Candidatus Zixiibacteriota; species Candidatus Zixiibacteriota bacterium. Next base: position 31,061 of record JAZGGI010000023.1, on the reverse strand, counting down.
CCAACCACTAACGAAACCGGTCGGGTCACCCGGCTGAGCGGCCAATCCGGTATCGATATCGGCATCGGCGACGCCAAAAGCAACTACCATTCGGTCGTCACCGGTAGCGGTAGCGACAAATTCCGGAAGCGACAGATAAAGCAACAAATCAGCGTTGGCTTGACCGGCGATATCGAAAATAGCAGCTTCGGCGACGTTTTTACTAATTGATTTGGGTACGCCCTGATAAACCGTACCGAAGACCAAAGGACTGGTAGCTGCGACAGTCAAAGCTGTTACGACCGTGGCTGTGGCTGAACCATTGGCTACATCCTGCGCCTGGACGGTGGCATGACCCAATATCATCATTGTCATCACGGCAACCAGAAGAATAAAGCCTTTGTTCATCCTTGATGATGTAAACATACTTCTCTCCTTGAAATAAAAATTCCCTTTATATGTTTTTTTTATTTTCATTTCGAACCTTCAAATCCATTGAATATTTAACTCCCCTGTGGACGGCACTCCCTCTTTTCTAATTGTCCAACATTTGAACCATTAGCCAGTTTCTTATTATGTACATCGTCATACAGTTCAAAAGCTTTACAGTTATTGCAAAAAAAAACAGGCAATTTGCAAGAGTTTGAAAAATTCTCGCAAAACGCTATTGCAGTTTTCAAGGAATAAATTGGGCGGTAATGACTAAAGTACCCTAAACGGTGGCACTATATTTTGTCTGATTTATGGAAGTTGTTGAAAGGCAATAAAAAAGGATGGTACCCTTATGAGCGCCATCCCATCCTTTTCCCCTCTTTGGGAATTTATGATCTAAGTTCCCTGGTATGCTACAGTTAGAATAATATCGCCGCTATAGGCTCCGGCTGTTTGATTTATGCGCGGTGTTACTTTCCCGCCGATAAAAATGGCGCAAAATCCGGCATCGCCCAAACAAGGATCGGCTCCGGCAACATTCATAATATCATGAGGATCAATAGCCTGCCAGCCATCGATGAATGATGTCGGGTCGCCCGGCTGAGCCGCCAGGGCGGTATCCATATCGCAACTGGAAGAACTGAACGCGATGGTCATACGATCATCGCCGGTAGCAGTGGCAATATACTCGGGCAAATTCATATACATAAGTAAATCGGCGTTGGCGGCTCCGGTAATGTCAAATATCCCGGCATCAGCGGTATTTTTATCAATCGTTTTGGCGACGCCCTGATAAACGTTTCCAAAGGCTAAGGGTGATGTCGCTACTACCTGCAAGGCAGCCAATACGGTGGCGGTGGCAGAACCGTTAGCAACATCCTGGGCCTGGGCTGGTTGAAAAACGAGTAAAAGCAGAATTGAAATTAAAAACGCTGATAGCTGGCCATGTCGGGTAAAATATTTTGTATCCATGTTGCTCTCCGAAATTTATTCTCTTTATGCCTTTCCCATCAAGGCAAATTATGCTTTCCAATTCTGTATTCGTCTTAATTGAGGCATTATGCCATATTTTGCCGTGAAAAAAATGTCTTAATCTGCAAGGTTGTTTATGGAATGAACAATTATTACGTGGATTAAATATTAGCTGCCCGTATAGGCTACCGTAAGAACTATTACCCCCGAATAACTGCCCGCCGGTTGTACCAGACCTGGAATGGCCATACCCCCCAGCCAGATCGTCATTCCATTAGCTCCCAGGCGATAGGTCAGTGTATGCCACGGGTCCAGATCATCAAAGATGGGACTACTCTGGTCGGGGACGGCGCTGGTATCAATAGAGCAATCAGTTTCCGAAAAAACCAGTTGAATATTATTACTGCCGGAATTCATATATGTCGGCAGGCTAAAATCAATAGTTATCTCGTTTCCGGCTACACCGCTGACCTGAAATTCGGACGCCGAACCGGCATTGGTTTTATCGATAATTTTGGGAATACCCGGAATAACTGTCCCGAAGGTCAGATTATTATCTATAGTAATATTTTGGGATACGCAAATCGCGGGAATAATAAAAAAAATTGAAATCGAGGCTATAAATAAAATATAGAACCGCATAAAAGCAAGTTATAGGCGCCGCCCGCCTATGTCAATATTAAATAAATTCGGATTCAATTATCGATCGGAGCGATAGTAATTACAATAGCTGAATCAATCTTTTGATTAGTCATTATCAGATCGGAAAGATTGATATATAAGATTTCTTCTGACGATCCGGATAAAAGGTCGGCATGTCCGAGGCCTTTATTATTATTTATCATAATCGCCACATTTTGATTATTCGGCAGCCAAAGTACTCTATAATAGTCGCGTTCACAATTTTCGTTTAGATTATCCAGAAAATTATGATTGGCTTTTACCATTGAGCTGTTACCATCTTTTAAAGAAGAAAATCCAAGGGGATTTATAACTGTCGCCATCGCCGATATTTCCGCCGACGCTGAACGGATAGTTGGCTCCCCCGCAAAAACTATCATTTCATTAGGCAACGGAGTTAGCCAGAAAACAAAAATCGCGTATAATAAGACAAATTTTGGGCGCAAAACGGTATCCGATGTAACAAGATGTGTACATCTCTAATATACCGCATTTACCCAAAATGTCAATTAAGCATTTGGGAGAACTTTAATTAAAACAGTGACCCTGCGCAGCGGCCTGTTAATTGCCGGTATAAGCCACGCTTAATACAACGTCAGCGCTGTAATTTCCTCCCGTTTGCGCAACTGTCGGTTGAGCCGTACCACCAATCCAAACATTCATTGTACCTCCCGGCCCCAGATTCAATATACTCTGGCCGTTGGGATCCAGAGTCCCCGAAGGATTGGATTGTCCTCCACCGGTGCCATCATCATAAGAAGCGTCGGTGCTTGTATAGGTCACTATGAGTGTCGCCGACGAATCGGAATGCATTAATACCGGGGGTATCGCGATATCGACTGTCATCTGGGCTGATGGCGTACCGTTAACCTGCCATTCACCGGCGAAACCGGCGTCAGCCTTATTGACAGATTTGTTGACACCAGGAGTAACCGTTCCAAAATTCAGGTTATTGATGCCGATAACCTGCAGACTTGAAACAACTGTGGCTATGGCCTGAATAGTCCCTGATTCCTGCGCCAGAGTACTAACCGGATTTAGTACTCCAATAACACAAAATAAGAATATGAAGCCTAATATCCGCTTCATTTTAAACCTCCTTCAAGAGATGCTATTTTTCCAGAAGGGAATAATGCAAGGAGGATGCCGGGCTTTTATGGAATTTATAACTGTTGGCGCTACAATAATATATGAACAATAATCCTGCGATATTCCAGTCCTGACGGCGATATAAGAATGGGAAGAAACCTATACTGCGTAGATTGAAATCATAAGTTGTACAACTCGTAAATTGAAATGTTTAATCAATTTTGAAAAGGAAATTTTCAGGAGTAATAGTTTTTTATTCAGCTAAAGTTCCCCAAAATGATTCCGATATTTCAAATAGAAACGTTGTTCAAAATTCGAACAGCAGATTGGTCAAATAGGATTTAAGTTGGGATAATGGATTATGTCCCGAGGTTATTACATATTTGCGTATGTTCTTCTGCTACTATTGATTCTGGTTTCCGAATCATTTTCGCAAGATTCTCTTTGGGCTGCAAGTTATGGCGGCTTATATAATGATTGTGGTAATTCATCGGTACAAATGCTTAATGGAGATATTCTAATCCTTGGTTCCACATATTCGTTCGGCGCGGGTGAACATGATATGTACCTGGTTAAAACCGATTCGACCGGAAATCTAATCTGGCAAAAATCATTTGGCGGAACCGGCATTGAATACGGTTATGATATAGTCTTAACGTCTGATAACGGCTTTGCCTTAGTCGGTTCAACAACGTCATACGGCGCCGGGAAAAGAGATATATACCTGGTTAAATTGGATGAATCGGGCAATGAACTTTGGAGCAAAACATTCGGTGGAATCGAGAATGATTATGGTCGCTCTATTAGAGAATGCGGCGATAACGGACTAATTATATGTGGGACGACCAGTTCGTACGGTTCCAACACCGATATTTATTTAATAAAAACAAATAGCTCCGGCGATTCATTATGGGCAAAAACCTACGGGGGAAGCGCTGGAGAGACAGGAGCCTCGATTAGAGAAACCAGTGATAACGGATTTGCCATCGTGGGTAATACCGGTTCATACGGCGTTGGTTACTGCAGCATCTATCTTGTCAGAACCGACAGCCTCGGAGATACTCTGTGGACTTCTTCCTACGGGAACGATCGAGCCGATCTGGGAAATACAATTGAAATTACCAATGACAAAGGATATATAATCGGCGGCGCCACCGTAGAAGACGGGGATTTTTATTATAATGCCTATGCCGTCAAGCTTGATTCTTTGGGAACGGTTGAATGGGATAGCACTTATGGCGGCAATTACGAAGACCAATTCTACTCGATTCAATTAACACCTGATGGTGGATATATATATGGTGGTTCAACCGAAGGCAGCGGCTCCAGAAAAATAGATATGTTTGTTATAAAGGTTGACGGGGGAGGCAATACCGAATGGAATGCCCAATACGGCGGCAATCAATCAGATTACTGCAACTCCATAATACCCGACGGCGGTAATGATTTTCATGCCATTGGATATACATATTCTTCCACCAATGGAGGCAGCGATGTTTATATCGTAAAGCTGCAGGGTTCCGCGTCAACGCCGGTTGAAGAGACTTTGCCGCTGAGCGATAATTACTACGAACTTTCACAGAATTACCCCAATCCGTTTAATGCCTCGACGACAATATCATTTACTTTGCCGCGGGCCTCAAATTATACGCTGACAATTTATAATATTCTGGGGCAGGCCATCAGGCAATGGGAGGATTATATTTTTTCGCCCGGAACATATTCCATAATATGGGACGGCCAAAACGGATACGGTGAAAATGCGGCAACCGGAATATATATTTATCGCCTGCAAACCGAAAAATACTCCGAAGTCAAACAAATGATTTTGATTAAATAAAAAAGGCGACCATCATGGCCGTCTCAGACTGTTAACACAGTCAGTCAACTCCTTTTCTAATTGCTATATGTTTTTTCCCTTTCATTATTAGAAAGAGCCAATACTTAATCAGATAAATCAAGGAGCGTAATGTTTCAATGGCAGGAATCGTCACAAATACAAAAGGCAGTTCAAAAAACTGCCCTCTGTCATCAGTCTGAGGCGGCCTAAATAAGGCCGGTTCTCACAGCGTCACTCACCTCCAAAAAACCAATTTATTTCAAAAGAATCATCTTTTTCGAATCCGTATATACTTCAGTTTTAAGTCGATAGAAATACACTCCGGATGCGACCGCCGATCCGGCATTATTATTGCCATCCCATATTACTGTATAAGCTCCCGGCTTCTGATTGGTGTTAACCAAATCGACAACTTTTTGACCAAGGACGTTATATATCGATAACTTAACATGCCCTTCATTGGCAATTGCGTATTTAATCGTAGTCGATGGGTTGAAAGGATTGGGATAATTTTGTTCCAGGCTATAATGCGAAGGCAGGACATCCGGTTTATTTCCGTGACCGTTATAAACCGGTAATTCATTGCCGAATTTATCAAATACCATAAATGAATTCATCTCGAAGCTAAGCGCCCGATCATATGTAAGCGATAATAACGCTCCCTCTCCGGCCCGAACTTCTCCGGCGCCCTCCAAATCGACAATGCCAAATCGATAAGATTTGCCCGACTTTCCGCCGTATAGATCCAGACCTTCTACAAGTTCACCGATTTGAACGTCGGAGATGGTCAAATATTCGCCCCTATCGTAGAATTCGCATTGGACTCCGCCCAGGGCTACATCACTATTGAGATATAGTCTGAATTCCGTTCCATTTTTGCCTGGAATTTCCTCCGTATAATAATAAACCGGAGACGTTGATGTTTTGGGTTTGGCGTTCGGCGGTGGTCCGTGGCGGAAGATATAATTAATCAGGTAAACCACGTCACCGACGTTGACATTCTCGTCAGTATTCGCATCGCCGGCTTGAATAGGAATCGGCGGACGCTGTCCCTTGAAGCAATAATTAACGAGATAAACCGCGTCTCCGACATTTATCGTTCCACTGCCGTCGGCATCCCCTTCAGGATTAAGAGAAATGAATATATTACTCTTTATGAATTCCGGAACAATTTGCGCCGAAGTCGGATCGAAAAGCGAAAACTCTCCCCCCGGCGGGAAAAACAAGGTGTCGATTACCGATACTTGCTCCTCCGCATCCGGATAAATAGTCATAAACATTCTCGCAACCATGCCCTCTCCGGGGGCCAAATTATCTTCCATAAATACGACCATCCCCAGTAGAACCTGGCCGTTAGCCGAATCAATATTTGAGGTTACTACGTTTATATAGTCAACGCGCGTATCGGCATAAGAGACCGAATCGCACATTAAAACGGTATTGTCAAATTTCAGAGGTATGCTAAAAGCCGCTGCTTCGGTAACATTGTTGAGGTAAACCGGTACTTCTACTTGTTGACCCGGCTCAACCGTTACAGATTCAATTCGAACGGTATCTTTCTCAGGTGTATCTCCCGGAATTACCTCTAAATTAACGGTAAGTTGAGCAGGGCTACCAATTGCTTCCGGTGATGTTACCGTGATTGTCGAAGTATATAGTCCCGGCTCCAATCCGTTGATCGCGCAGGTTACTTGTACATTGGTCGGAGCAGAACCTGATAATGGATACACCTCCAGCCATTCTTCGCCTGAAGTCGTCAGCGTCCAATCAAGAGTACCCTGACCTGTATTCAGGATGGTAAACGATTGCGGCCAGGGATTAAATCCCATGTATTCGGCCGTGAAATATAAATTATCGGAGGATAATGCCAGTACCGGTTGATCGCTTTCGATAATCATGCGTACAGATATTGTTCGGGGAGAATTGATGGCATCATTAGCAGTTATAGTTATATTGGCTTCATAATACCCTGCGGATAATTCAAACGGATTTACGGTAATCGTTATTTCGTCATCGGTTACACCTGAATACTCACTAAGCTGACACCAGGAGTCATCCACGACCGCTGTCCATGGAATGGCGTTACCGGCGGAATTGCGAATCGTCAAATCGGCTGAAGCCCCATCATCGCCTTCCTTAAAATTAAAATTGAAATTGCCGGGAATTAAAACCAGATAATCCTGAATTTCACCCGATTCATATACGGTTAATTGCATTCCCGGAGTTATCCCGGTTTGTTCATAGACGGCGCCTGAGGGGAAAATAAGTCTCAAATCAAAAAAGTCTCCAGTACCCGTGCCAAAATGAATTCGATTGGATCCCGACCCATTAAAGCCATTGGAAATATTGTATTCCCGAAAAGCATACAGGGCATCCTGATTTCCCAATTGGCCGGCGGGATATAAGTAGGCTTTGGTTCCCACCGCGGCTCGATTGGAGACGATTCCCACCGGTTGAATAGTGATATATTGTCCCAAATTGATGTTGTTTTCAAAAAATGAATTTATGATATAATCAGTGCGGGTAATGAATATATCCATGTCGCCATCGTTATCATAATCCCCAACGACAGCGGCTCCCGCCTTGGCAAGCCCATCATCAATTCCACATGCATCGGTTATATCTGTAAAAATGCCACTGCCGTCGTTGGCAAATAACTGCGCTGACCTGTTTTCATTTGCGACAATCAAATCCAGGTCGCCATCCAGATCTATGTCAACAAATTCGGACCCGCGGCTATAATTTGTGCATGATGTACCCGAAGGACCGGTATTATCTGTAAAATACCCGTTGCCGTCATTAATGAATAATTTATTCGGATCGGAATACCCGGCGCATGTGTACATGTCCAGATCTCCATCATTATCGACGTCTCCAAACGATACCCCCACCGCGGTCGGGAAGTAACCTAAACTGGATTTATAATAAGAAGATTCTAAGAAATGACCGGTACCGTCATTTATAAAGAGAAGTGAGGGCGCGCGATTTTGCCGATTCATAAAAATATCCATATCACCGTCATTATCGACATCGCCGAACGCCGCCCGACAGGTGAACGGTATATTCAAAAGCCCCGCTTCTTCGGTAATGTCGGCAAACGCGAAATTTCCGTCATTACGAAATAGCTTGGCCCCATAAAAGACATCCAGATCACCGTCATTATCTATATCCGCCGCGGACGCGGCATAACCATTAAAACCATCGGCCGTCGAAAATTCCTGTATCTGAGCGTCAACAAAATTGCCGTATCCCGTGTTTAGATAAGTAAACCCAACCTCTTTATCTTCCGTAAATGATAAAATATCGGGCCAATCATCAGCGTTTAGATCCCCTCCAAAGACTCCCAGATTGTGGAAACCAGCCTCTACCCCGGACGATACTGCAACATTTTCAAATATTGTCCCATTTGATTGATAAAGACGGCATTGCCCGTTTATATTATTAACGAAAATATCATCGTCACCATCGAGATCATAATCGAAAAACGCGGCTCCGAAACTGAAATCGCTGTGCGCCATGCCTGATTCAACCGCTATATTCTGCAAGAAGCGATTATGAATTACAATCGTTATATTGAGATTGGGTGTATTAACGGCATCCGGTGAGGTTATAACGATCTGACCGGTATGGTTACCGAGCCCCAAACCGGATGGATTTGCCCGGACTTGTAATGTCGCCGGTGTTGTTCCCGATGGCGTCAATATCTCAATAAATGAAGTTTGACTGCTTGCCGTCCATTCAATCGATTCGCCTTTGGAATCGGTTATGGAAAACTCAACGATTTCGGGATCGCTGCCCTGTGACAATTCAAGTACCTTGGAACTGGGAGAAACATATAAAAAGTTTGGGATATCTCCCGATTCGTAAATTATCAGGCGACTTCCGGAAGCAACCCCGGCTTCATCTACCACAGCGCCGCTCGGAAACACAACTCGGACATCAAAAAGTCCCGGCCCTCCGGTACCCAAATGAATTCTCCCCGTGGTACCGGCACAAAAACCGGAGGTTGATGTCAATTCCGCCATTCCTACCTGATGAGTTACTTCGCCGACATATCCATTCTCATAAATATATGCTTTGGCGCCGATACCAGAGAAATTCGATATCGTACCCCGAGGAGTAATAACTATAGAGTTGTTATTATCCAGTTGGTTGATAAAACATGGATTTATAAGATTATCGGTCTTGGCGATATATATATCCAAATCGCCATCGCCCTCAAAATCTCCAATGGCAATACCACCAGCCTTATCTTCTCCGGGTAAGATCCCAACTTCATCAGTTTTATCAATAAAAATTCCCCCACCCATATTTTCATGATAAGTAGGATGCATGCCTTCTTGGGGCAAAAATAAATCTGGATCACCGTCATTATCAAAATCAGCAAGGATAGCTCCGCGAGTATATGCGGGAACAGCATCGCAATTCGAGTTAATAGAGAATTGACCGGAACCGTCGTTTAAATACATCTTATTGCTATAAGATAGAAATAAATCCAAATCGCCGTCATTTTCAACATCTCCAAATGTAGCACACAGCCCATAAGGAGATCCGGGAATTAAATAGTCTCCCGATGAAAAATTACCGGTGCCATCATTCAGAAAAAGCGATGTGTTTCCGTTATATTGTCTGCAGACCACTAAATCAGGATCAAAATCATTATCAATATCACCAAAAGCGACGTGCGAAATAGAACCGATCGAACCGATACCGCTGCTTTCGGTAACATCATTAAAATTCAGATTCCCATCATTAAGAAACATTCGACCGCCATAATAAACATCAAGATTGCCGTCGCGATTAATATCGGCAAAAGCCGCCGCATATCCGACATAACCATGAGATGAGACAAGCTCCGATATACCCGCATCGGAAAAAGTCTGATCGCCGTTGTTCAAATATAAATACCCCGGATTTGAACTACCTGAAGAGTATGTAACTTCTGTAAAAACCATAAAATCCATAAATCCGTTGGCATCAATATCCGCCGTCGCTATGCCCAGAGTTTTTACCGGGGTAGCTACGCCGGCCATTTCGGACATATCGGTAAACGTACCATCGCCGTTCGACATATACAGGCGGTCCTTGTTAACGGCATAATTGGTAACGACAATATCGTCCAGCCCATCATTATTAAAATCAAAAACCGCCGTTCCCATGGAAAAATCTGAGTAGTATAAACCTGAACTTGGGTCAGTCGCAATATTAACAAATGATGTACCGCCCCCCATTGATAGGCTATATCCAAACACGATTAATATAAAAGTGATGACGCGCGTGCCCCTGTTCATATTTCCCTCCTGCTCTCATTCTCTTTTTAATAGGTTTTAGACTACCTGTGAGTCTCTACCCTGAAGAGAGCATTTCCATAAAAAAGATACATCTTTTTTCTAAAAATCAAAGGATTTTCCCTGAATTGACAAATTATCCGTGCGGATAATATTTTTTGTATCAAAATCTCGTTATAATTCTCTATATTATAGTTAAGCGATAACTTCAACATTTATTAAAGATGCATCACCGGGGGAAATGGCTGGAGTTCAAAATAAAAGTATTGAGAAATTAGTCGACGGCTGCCGGCGTGGCAATAAAAACGACTGGTCCGAGCTGATTGACAGGCTCACGCCGATTATATTTTCGGCGTGTCATAAATTTGGTTTATCTCGAGAAGAAAGCTTTGATGTCTTTGGGAAAATATCACTGATGTTACTTGAGAATCTCGGGGCTATCAGGGATGAACGTCAAATTTACGGATACGTATTAACAGCCAGTTCTCGGGAAGCAGGAGCCTTGAAAGCTCGTGACCGAAAGTTGAGAGAGAAGATAAAACAGATTGGCCTGAATCGATATTTTTTTAACCCCTGCGATTCGAATTTGCCAAAATTGATTCAAAAAGATGATTTAACGATTTTAGTCCGGGCCTTCTCCGCGCTTTCAAAAAAATGTCGCACACTACTTAATTTATTGTTTTTTGATACGGATAACGCCTCATATAAGAATATCGCCAAAAAGCTCGGTATGCCCGTCTCATCAATCGGTCCTACCCGGGGCCGATGCCTGGGAAAACTTCGTCTCAAAATGAAAGAATTTGGCTATGAAGAATAAGGTAAAAAAACCTGATCTCAAAATATTGGCGCAATACGTCAAAGGGAATAAAGATATTATGAAATACTGGTCAAAGTTTATTGAAAATGATCCCGAAAGTCGATCAAAGGCGACTGTGTTGAAAAAACTATTTAATATGTTCCAAAGTCTTAATTTTAACAGCAATCGACAACCGGCGATAGATATGGCTAATGCCATCTTTGATAATTATCGCAAACGGAATAAAAAGTCCAAAATTGCGCGGGCGCGATTATTTTTCGACAGCCGTTACGTCCCCCTTCCGGAAGGACTCAGGCGGTCAATGATCTCTGAACGACGGATGAGATATGTATTTGATTCCGGACTTATTGAGCTGGCCATTTTACCGGTATTCCCAGGAAAATTCGAGTTGACCGGAAAGATCGACCGGGAATCAATAATATCAATCAGGGCTCAATTGCGCGGAAGAAAAATCTATAACTCTCGGATCGACGCCAACGGTTTCTTTTCATTCGCGGTTGTAAACCCCGGTCAATACAGTTTATACTTAACGTGGGATAAAACCAAAACAATGGTGGATACACTTGAACTAAGATGAAAATGCCATCGTTAAAATATACTAAAGCCTCAAAATCCTTTACCGGATATTTGAATAAACATTATCAGGGTTCGGTCGAAATATTTTTTGGAAAATTAGGCGCGGAGGCTGATAATCTTATTCGTACGGATTTGAATAAATCCGAACAGTTTATCAATAAACTCAATTCTATGGACAATTTATTGCCTGATAAATATAAAGCTCATCTCTATCGCATACGAGGCCGTCATTATCATCTATCCGGGAAATATAACGATGCATACAAATGGTATATCAGAGCGGAAAACAGTTTCACTGAATTGCGAGATTTTCTCAATCGTGCGAAAATCCAAAAAGCTCTTTTGGACGTCTTAATTTATCGCGGGAAAAAAGAAGAAGCGCTTCAAATGGGTCGCCGGGCGCTCTATTATTTTAAACGTTCCGATCTTACCGATGATTATGCCCAGGTTATGACCAATATTGGAAATCTCTATCATCGCATTGATGAAAACAAAACGGCCCTGCGTTATTATGATAAAGCTCTCAAAGTTTTTACGCGGCGAAAAAATAAATATGCCATTGCTCTTGTGCAATTCAATCAAGCCAATGTCCTGGTGAATTTGAATCGTATCAATCAGGCTGAGTCATTATACAGAAACTCGGCCAAGATTTATGAATCGATAAATTTGAGTTTGTTCGCCTGCCAAGCCGAATATTCACTGGCGTATATTAGCTATCTAAAAGGCGAATACAGCCACTCCCTCAAGGAATTTTCAGAGGTAGCAAATAAATTTGCTTCTTTGGGAGATAAAAGATGTGTCGCATTAGCAGAACTTGACTGCACCGAAATTAATTTGCACCTGAATTTATATGGGCAGGTGATTGAGGATGCTTCAGACATTGCAAAAGATTTTGAAAATCTAAACATGTCTTATGAGCAGGCTAAATCTATCTATTTTTCGGCAGAAGCTTATTTCGCGCACGGTGATTTTGAAAGAGTGAATCAATTATTGATTAAAGCAACTAAACTATTTGAACATAGTAATGTTCACTGGCGGATGGCATGCAGGTTCCTTAAGGCCAGATTAAACATATGTGAAAATCGACCGGAAGCGGCTATTAAATCACTACAACATATTTCTCGGTATTATAAGACCAGTGGAAACATTCGCAAATATATCGATGTACGGCTCGCGCTCCTTGATGGATTAATCTCGCAAAACAAAGCAGGACAGGCAATCAGATTATATAATATTTTACTAAAATCGACTTCTGGTATGGCTGGTTATCAGAAATACATATATTATACGCTTGCCGGCGACCTTTATTCTAAACGACAAGATATAAATCGCGCAACAAAATTGTATCGCCGAGCCATCAAAGTCGCGGAAAAATCTCAACTTAGTATTTTCCCGTATGAAATGCGACGGTTTTACTGGATAGACAAATTAAGCACTTATGAAAAATTGGTATCTATTTACCTGGCGGAAAAGAAGTACAAACAGGCTTTTGATATTCTCAACCGGGGAAAAGCAATTCTATTTGACAAGAACGATTCTTTTGATATTAAAAGGCAAAAGACTAAATCCTCAAGCGAACTATGGGATGAGTATAAATCGCTAAAAGCTTCTCTGAGAAAAGCTCTTATGCCGGTTGGAACGGAATCTTCGGAGCGAATCCTGAATAATAATAAAAAAATTCATGGCGTTGAGAGAAAAATTTGGAAAATTAACCGCTCGTTACCGGATACTAATAAAATCTATCCGGATAAATCCATACCCGTCGACTTGTTATCAATTCAGGACAGGCTTTCAGATGGGGAAGTTTTAATCCAATATGCCATCCGCAATCAGCACCCGGGAGCTTTTGTCATAAGTAATTATTCATCGGATTTTATATCTCTTGCTTCGGAAATGAACGGCGTCAGGAAACTCACTCGCAATTTTTATTTTATAGTTGTCAAATCGATTTATGACGCTTTAGATAATCAGATCACGAAAAATATCCTGTCCGAAATATCTGAAATTATCTGGAATAAAATAGAATCCAAAATGCCCAACGCCAAAAAGCTATTTATTATCCCAGATGGATTCGTTAATCGTATTCCATTCTATGCTTTGAGTTGTGATGACGGTAGCTTAATAGCGGAAAAGTACTCAACTCGCATCTTGCCCTCGGCTTCATTTCTATCGAAAGGCGGGAAGAATAAAGTATTCCCGAAAAATATTGATGTTTTCGCGGTCACCGGCGATAACCTTCCGGGCATAGAATCAGAAAAAAACATTATTCGGAAACATTTCCCAAAGGCAAGGATTTATGCCGGACAAAATGCCAATAGCGATCAATTGCGTAACAGTATGCGCGAAACAAACGGTCTTGTCCATATAGCGGCTCACGCTCGCCAGTCATATGAAAATGAATTATTTTCGCAAATTCTTTTAGACGATGGCCCCCTGTATACATTTGACATCTATTCGTGTCAAATTAATTCCCGGTTGATCATACTTTCCGGTTGCCAAACCGGTGATCCGGGCTTATTTTATAAAGGGAATACTACATCTCTGGCGCAATCGTTTTTATTTTCTGGGGCAAAGGCGGTCATGGCGAGCTATTGGCCTATCTCGGATGATATAACCGGCGTGTTTATGGATTTCTTATACCGTCATCTGACCTCTGGAATGAATTGCGGAGAAGCCTTAAGGGGCGCAATATTTGAAATGAAGTCATTAACCGACGACACTCGACATTGGGCTTCATTTTACCTATTGGGGCCAGGATAAGGAAGAAACAATGAATATAAGAATTCAGAGACATTACTATCGCGCCTTATTCACTCTAATCTTGCTGTGTTTTTCTTCATTCAATTACGCCATCATCGAAGAGGATCGAATCATTTGCCAGGTTTATTCCCCGCAGGAAATTGAGAATATCCTTGACTCGCTTGGCGCGACTATTATAGCTGAAATTGACGAGAGTAATCTTTTTCTTCTTCGTCTCCCCAGTGCGAGCGATGTAGAAACGGTGGTGGAAAAATTAAGCGACATGCCGGAAGTAGAAATGGCCCAGCCAAATTATATTTACTGCGCCATTAATCCCTATCAAATCAGCCAGCCTTTTGTTGATTATGATGCTCCGCCATTCCAGGAAGGGGTTAGTCCGGAGCATTATTATCAGCAATATTCTCAAACGGGTATTTCTATTGATGCGGCCCATCAAATATGCCGCGGCGAAAATATATTAATTGCAATTATCGACGGGGGACTGGATAATAATCACCCGATTTTTTACAACCATTTAAGCGAATTATCTTATGACTTTGTATCAAACGATGCGGCTCCATGGGTAAGCCTGGGTCGAATGGCAGATCATGGTACTTTTGTTGCCGGGATTGTCGCTCGCAGCGCTCCCGAAGCGTCATTAATGATATTAAAAAGTTTTAACAGCAGCGGCAACAGTACCAGTTTTCGGATAGCGCAAAGCATCAGTTACGCCGTTGAACATGGGGCCCGAGTTATTAATATGAGTTTTGGTATGGATGAATTTGATCCTGTTATTTCCAAAGAGCTCGATCGAGCATGCGAAAACAACGTGCTTCTGGTTGCGGCGGCCGGAAATGAAGGCCAGTTTATAAATAAATTCCCTGCCGGTCATGACTGCGTCGTTAACGTAACTGCCGTCGATTCGCTGGATAAAAAAGCGGATTTTTCAAATTATTGGTACAGCGTTAGCCTGACTGCGCCGGGAGTCAATGTCTATGGTCCGTTGTCGTATGATGAGGGATGGGGATGGTGGGGCGGAACATCGTTTGCGGCGCCGTTTGTATCGGGATTGGCCGCGCTTGCGTTTCAAGCCCATCCTGAAGAGAGTAATCAGGAAATTATCAACCGTATAAGACGCTATTCAATCAACATTGACGATTTAAACTCAGAATATATATCAACGTTGGGTGACGGTAGAATAGTTTTTCCTTTATCTGTATTTGTAAATGGTGATATAGATAGCAATCTTAAGGTCAATTTGGGCGACGTTGTATTCCTAATCAATCATATTTACAAAAACGGACCCTCCCCTGTCGTAAATCAAGCCAGCGATAATAATTGTGATTTACAGGTTAATGTCGGAGATGCCGTATTTTTGATAAATTATATATTTCGAAACGGCCCCTCGCCCGGCTGTGATTAGTATAACGCGTTGTATAAATAGCATTTAGGGCCACCAAAACAGCGTGATAAAAATGGAGTGTTTTATAAATCAAAAGACTTAAATAACTTGCTTAAATCGGGAAATCGATTATCTTATTGGGGCTTTACCGATATATACGCTATGATTTCGGGATATTGCTCGACTGAATTCGTGTTTAGAACGGTCGATATAAATTAGAAAATCAGTTATTTGAGATAGAGAAAGGAATTAACGCGATGGCTAAGGCAGGAAACCGAATAATAATCAGACTGAAAAGCACCGAAAGCGGGTATATGTACACCACTACTAAGAATAAAAGAAATACGCCGGATAGGATCCAGATTAAGAAATTCGATCCGCTGGTTCGCAAACATGTTATCTTCAAAGAAACACGATAATTGATTTATATTGAAAATTTCAAGCCGCCGAATATGGCGGCTTTTTTTTTAGTGCAAAGTTATCTGGAAATTTATTAATTTACTTTCCCGATGAGCTCATTTATATTTAGTCTGACTGACATGACATTATACTTTGTAACAGTAAGGTAGGATATATCCACTATGCCCATTGTCGGATACTACGTTCATGATATCGATCCCGTGCTACTCCATATCTGGGGTGAGTTTGGCATTCGTTACTATGGAATTGCCTATGCTTTGGGATTTCTTATCGCAATTTACCTATTTATACAATATCGAAAAAAAGGATTTATTGCCATTACCGCCGAGCAGCAAAGCTCACTTCTTTTCGCCTTAGTGTTGGGAGTATTAATCGGCGGTCGCTTGGGATATGTTCTTTTTTATGATTTTCAGGATACTATTTCAAATCCCCTATCTATTTTTGCCGTCTGGAAAGGCGGTATGGCCAGCCATGGCGGCTTTATCGGTGTAATTATCGCCGGCTGGATTATAACCCGAAAGATAGGGATGCCGTTTTTCAAACTTGGTGATTTTTTAGCAACCATGGCTGCT
The DNA here is from genome assembly GCA_036480375.1 of Candidatus Zixiibacteriota bacterium. Taxonomy (NCBI): domain Bacteria; kingdom Pseudomonadati; phylum Candidatus Zixiibacteriota; species Candidatus Zixiibacteriota bacterium. Next base: position 14,254 of record JAZGGI010000023.1, on the reverse strand, counting down.
CCGGGTCTGATGTTGGGACGAATCGCCAATTTTATAAACGGAGAATTATGGGGCACTCCATCGAATGTATCATGGGCGGTCATTTTTCCTTCCAGCGCCCCGGTGGGAACGCCGGTCGAATTAATCCAACCGCGCCATCCGTCACAATTATATGAGGCCGCCCTGGAGGGTCTCTTTCTTTTTATATATACTCAATGGCGAATATGGAGAACCGATGCTTTGAAGTCACCGGGCCGCATCAGCGGTGAATTTTTAATTTTGTACGCCATTGTCCGCATTATCGGAGAGCAATTTCGCGAATATGACTCTCCCCCGATTTTGGGCATGAGCCGGGGGATTTTTTATAGTCTATTCATGATTATACTGGGTACGATTTTTATAATTAAATCCGGGCAACAGCCTAAATCAGAATTATAATTGCGGATTGACGCTAAAGCAGCCTGATCTTTGCGACTCCATATTCCTCATACTCTGATTCAATTGATTTCGCGATCTCAATACCGGGTTTGAGTTTCTCATATACTATCGGTAATACATCCAAAGCCGAACTCATACCATAAAAAGGAATGCCTTTTTGAACAAATACTTCTTCGACGCTCATGCCATCGTTTCTTTTTTCCATGCGATTGGTGAGACTAATCACCCCGATTACATCTACCCCGGCTTCGATAAGAAAATCCAGGGTATTAATAAGTGCCCCGCCTGTTGTCGTAGCATCTTCCAAAACGAGAGTTTTGCCCTGGGGCTTACCTACAAAATACTTATCCTTGGGAGCGCCATGGTCCTTGGGTTTGGCTCGACCCATAGCCAGAGTATGACTGCCCCTGGCGAAACCTGATGATTTTTTAGCCCACGTATATTGCGTCAGTATCCCTAACTTGGTAGCGCCTTCCGGGACGCCATAAAACGTATCCACGGATATACTCTTATCCTCAATAAACTCCAGGACAAAACCTATAAGTTTTTCTGTCAACCAGGCATCTTCGACAACGTTTCTCCAATTGGCGTAAAAATGAGATTGGCGTCCGGATTTGAGGGTAATCGCTTCCTCGAAAAAACCGTAAACTCCATTCTCAGCAACGAATTCATCAAAATCTTTTTGGTTAAATTCTGACATAAAAAAACCTCCAAATATATGACTCAGATGTTTAATAAAGAGATTTTGAAGTTATTGTCCATTAAATTCTTCGACTTTATTGACACCATAAAATGTGGGAATACAATTTCGGGCAAAAAAAACCGCTCCCGCAGCTGAAGCGGTTCGCATTATTACTTTATTGTATCTATTATAGATTACCGCACGGTTTATCGCCGATACTAAATATATAATTAATGACAACCACTATATCACCGATATTGTAGCGATTATCGCAATTGCAGTCGCCAACTATATACTCGGGGATCGGTGGAGGACCAAACTTAAAAACATGATTAACCATTTTGACGGCATCGCCGAGGTCAATACGGTTGTTCCAGTCCACATCGCCATGTAAACGCCAAACCTGAAGCGTTAAGTCGACCCTGATAGGTGAATTTGACGCCGATTCCGAATGAATAAAGAAATGATCGTCATAAATCCCGTATTTGTAATCTCCAATTTCGACTATTGCCTCTATCCAGTTGGGAGCTTGACCAGTCGTTTCTACAAACTTCAACCATGGAATATTTTCTTCAATTGAATAATCCATACAGCCCGGATAAAGATTCTCTATGCGAGCTACGCACCTCGTATTCGTATTCATATTAATTTCCCAGCAATTACTGAATTTCTCCACATAAACATCTCCAAAAACTTCCTGCGCATAAACCGAATCACTTGATATGCGAATGGTCATTTCAGGCGTTTCTGTGCCTGCCACTATGCTGAGGGTAACGGCAATTTTCCTGGGGCTATGCGTAGCGTTATCGGCCGTTATGACGATCGTGTCATAATAAACTCCAACCGGCAATCCATCAGCATTAAGTTTAGCCGTATTAATTATGGGTTCCGTCCCCGATTCATATAGAACGTCCAGCCACTCCGCCTTATTGGCCGCTTCCCAAAAGAGAGAACCGCCACCGTGATTTTCAATCTGGAAATGTTTATAATCCGGCCGGGGATTAACTCCTTGCCAGCATTCGTAGTAAGTAAAATTGAGACCTGAGGGAATAACATATAATTCAGGCGGGTTAGCCATTACGGTGTACTTAATAATATATTCAAAAGGTGAGTTGATTGCCGTGGTGGATGTTATCATTATTGTATCATAATAGATGCCCGCCTCCAATAACTCGGTATCAAATGTCAATTCCACATCTGTAGGAGCAATACCGGAGACAGGGTTAACGCTAATGATTTTTTCGCTGGTTTCAGATATTTCGAAATCCATTGAGCCTTCGCCCGAGTTGAAGATATAAAAACTTGCTGATTCGGCATCTAACCCGGTTTCAATCACAACTGATAATCTTTCCGGTTCGATTTTAATCACCGGCAAATCAGATACAATCTGCAAAGAAACAGGGACAACCAAGGGCGAATTTGTCGCTTCCGGGTCTATGATTACAATCTCATCATAGTATTCTCCAAACGTCATCCCGGTTATATCAAACGACAGCGTAACCGAATCCGGAGGCGATCCTGAAAGCGGGCTGAGAGTTAACCAACTCTCCGAATTGGCAACCGTCCAGTTTAATTCACTGCCGAGGACGCTGGTGGAAATATATAAAAATCTATCGGCCGGATTATCGCCCCCCTGTACCGCCGATACCGTTATCTGCTGAGGATCGGCAACAATGGTCGGGGGCAATTTAATCATGTTTAAAGTAACGGGAAAATACTGAGGAGAATTATCAGCTTCTTCGCACGAGATTATAATATTGCCGGAATATTGTCCCTCACTGAGTTCCAATGCGTCAACCAAAACCGAAATGTTGGATGGTGCGATTCCGTTTTCAGGGGCAACTGTAAGCCAGGCCTCATCAGATTCGGCCGTCCACGACAATTCTCCTTCCCCGCCGTTACTGATATTTAATCCTTGCGGCGCAGGCGAGGGGAAACCTACCGTTCCTTCAAATACCATTGAGGTTGGTGAAAGATTAATATGTGGCGGCAATTTCGGATCCCCTGCCGTTATCACCCCGGGGAAAAATTCCGGAATAAAACTGGTGGAGTTGGGATTGGTAAACATTAAAAACGCGATATCTCTGGTGATACTATCCACATAAATAAATTGATCGGGAGTTCCGGGGGGAATATCAAAATAAAATTTTGCCAGTAAACCGTAACCGGGGGCGATATCCGCCTCCATAACCACAACCGCGCCAAAGACGACGGTATTTTCTTCGGGGTATATTATGTAAGGGGTAGTGGAAAGATACTCGACTCTCGAACCGACGACTGATACCGAGTCAAGTGATATATCATCGGAACTCCAGTGCAATGGCAAAGTAATTGCGGCTAAATCTTCATCACTTTTGAAATTGACCTCAAGAACCGCCTGTTCCCCGGCGTTGACAGATACGGAACTTATATAGACAGTATCCGGAAATCCCGGATCGGAATTCTGACCATATACCGCGCCAGATAAACATAACGCTGCCAAAAGCATCCATAACATCCTGTTACGCATAAAACCTCCCGGTACAATGCCAAAAAATTATATCTGTGACGCGTTAATTGATTTGTACGAAATACCCGCCCGTACTTGCTTACAAAGTCAAAATATACATCCGCACGATTATGTCAAGAATAAATGAGTTTGGAAGAGCATTATAAGTGGATATTTCGCTTTACTAACTAAGAAATTGCCATAAGATGAATAAAAAAAACCCGGTCGAAATGGCCGGGTTTAAAAATCTTCAGTATTTAGTAATCGCATTATTCCTTTGCCGGCTCTTCGACCGTAATAGTTCCCTTAATAAATGTTGGAATGAACGAAGCCGAGTTTGTTTTAGTAAACATTAGGGTTGCCGGTTCTACCGTTGTTGTATCAATCACGCACGAGATATCCTTCTTGGCCGTATCGCTCGACAAGTACATTTTGGCCAGCAATCCCCGCCCCGGAGCGACATATTCCTCAGTTACCACAATTGCTCCAAAGACGACCGAAAGCTTATTTTCCGCAACTGTAACCGGCAGCATTTGCAGGTATTCGAAGCGACCTCCGGCAAATGATACAGAATCAATAGCAACGCCTTCTCCCCGTAGGATCATTGGAATCGTAACGGCTGCCAAATCCTGATCATTGATGATTACAAAATCCGCCACCGCCTTTCCATTTTCGTCAAAAGAAAATTTCTCAATGATTAAAGAGTCAGGACCATTTTCATCGCCCGCCCACGATATTGAGATTAGCATGAATATGCAGATCGCCAACACACTAATATTATTCAATGATTTCATTCTTACCTCCGAAGAAGATTAAAATCGACCGCCAGAACGTTCAATTTAATAACAAAGCTAACTCCTGTCAATCGCATTTTCCCAAATATTTATTTGGTTTTTTTTGACCCCTTTTTCGTTGATCTGGTGCTTTTCGCTTTTGCAGTTTTTTTCTTTGCCGCTGATTTGGAGCGCGCCCCCTTGCGCTTCTTTGCTTTTTCTATTTCTTCAGCAAAGAGTTTTTCCAGAGTGTAAGTTGACGGTTGAAAGTCAAGCAGGGCGTGGTCAAATAATTCATCAACGGTATCGATAAAGATAAATTTCGTTTTTCTTACAATCTCTCTGGGTATCTCCTTGATATCTTTTTTATTTTCTTTCGGCAGAATTATGGTAAATATACCGGCCCGATATGCGGCGGATACTTTTTCTTTTATTCCTCCCACCGGAATAATCTTACCTCTCAAGGTAACTTCACCGGTCATCGCGATATCATTACGAACCGGACGTTCGGCCATAACCGATGCCAGGACAACCGCGACGGTGGTTCCGGCAGACGGTCCGTCTTTCGGTATGGCACCCATAGGAAAATGAATGTGAATATCAAAATTGGCAAAATCATCGTGATCAATACCGAGAATATCCGCCCGCGAGCGAACAAAACTATGAGCCGCCTGAATTGATTCCTTCATTATCTCGCCCAAAAGACCGGTCGTGGCCACCGTTCCGGTGCCCTTCATTTTGAGGCCTTCAATAAGCATCAAATCTCCGCCGGCTCCGGTCCAGGCCAATCCGTTGGCGACGCCGATTTCAGGTTCGGTCATAGCCTTTTCCGGAATAAACTGAGGTGTCCCAAGAAATTCATCGAGCGTATTTTCGGTAAGAATAATTTTGCAGGGATCCCCCATTGCTTTTTTGCGCGTTATGCGGCGAAATACTTTTTGAAGTTGTTGCTGCAAACCGATAAGTCCCGCTTCCATCGTGTATTGGCGAATGATACGACTCAAAATCTTATCGCTGAATTTCAATTCGGTTCGCGCCAGTCCATGCCTTTTGTATAGCTTGGGAAGGATATGTTTCTTGGCGATGATAATCTTTTCTTTTTCGATATATCCCTGCATCTCTACGATTTCTAAACGATGCGTAAAAGGTTCGGGAAACTCATCGAGAGAGGAAATGCTAAGGACAAAGAGGACCTGCGACAGATCAACCGGAATTCCCAGAAAAGTATCGACGAATTTTTTATTCTGTCTCGGATCAATTGCTTCGAGCAAAGACAGGAGGGCGTTGGTATCTTCCGATTCGACAACATACTCCAGGTCTTCAATAAAAATCACGAGATTAAATGATTTTTCACTCTGGAGAATTCGAATCAGGTGTCCCGGACCGGCTCCAATATCTGTTCGATACGTACCATTGATATCTTCCACCTCAATCAAACTGGTTCCGTTGATGCGTACGAATTTCCGGCCAAGAGACGAGGCCATGGCCTTGGCCAGCGAGGCTTTTCCTGTTCCGATCGCTCCGGTCAGGCAGAGTATCGGCAAATCCTCCCGATCTTTACTCATCCGCCGTAAAGCCAGATATTCCAGAATCTGTTCTTTTATTTTGGCCGATCCATAATAACCGGTATTAAGCGATTCCTCGACTTTCCTGAGGTCAATGCATTCCTTTTGTTCAAGTCCCCAGGGCAAAGACAGGACCAGATCGAGATAATACTTGCTTGACCCGTACTCTGCCGACGACGATGAGAGATGCTTTAATCGATCGGCTTCGGAAAGAAGGTATTCAGTGACTTCTTTCGGAAGCGATTTGTTTTCCTTAATTTTCCTATGATAGCGCCGCGAGAGATCTTCCTCGATAAATTCATCGCCCAATTCGCGGCGAATTTCCATTAATTGCTGGCGCAGAAAACTCTCTTTTTTCTTCCGTTCCAGAGATTCGGTAACCCGATCATTTATTCTCGCCAGGGTTGAGATGTTTTCAATTTCGGTTCTAAGTAACCTGAGAATGGTTTCAAATCTATCGGGAATTGTAATCGATTCAAGGATTTCCTGTTTATCGTGGAGTTGAAAATGAATCACGGCCGCGACCCGATCGGCAAAATGAGACGGAGACGACTGACTCATTCCCAGAGTATAAATCAACTCTCCGGCGTAGCGGGTATCCAAACGGGTTAATTGCGATATAAGATCGATAATTTCCGACGTGTCTTTTTCCAACTCAGGATCATCATCCGGACCCTCGGCCAGTTCAACAACCGATGCCGTCAGGAACGGCTCGGAGCCTTTTATTTCTGCCAAAGCTATCCGCCGGACACCCTCCAGCGTTACCATTTGTGAACCGGCCATAGCCTCTTTGTTTGACAGAATTCGAGTCAGAACTCCGACTTGAGACAGATTATGAGTTCCGCCGGTCGGCGTACGCTGAGGAATAAAGGATAATACCAGCAGGTTATTCTTTTTGGAAACTGCGTCAATCAAGGCCAAATTTTCCCGGCGCCCTATCTGAAGAGTATGTATTTCACCCGGAAAAATCACGGCCGAGCGTATCGGCAATACGGGAACCGTTTGTTCTTTTTCGTTGGAGAGAAACGGTAATTTTTTGCGCGATTCTATTATTTTACCCATCTTTCCTCTTTATCGGCTTATACAATCTTTTCTCAATGAAGTTTACCTCTCATTTAAGAAATTGTCAACCTTTGAGGAAAGAAGGTTACAAAATTCTCATCCGGTCATCATAAACGGCTTCAAATCCCCACCCATTTGCCGGATTTCAAAATCCGGATTGTCTCTTAAGGCATCGACGTTAACCTTTATACTATCGGGAGGCACCGCCAGCCGATAATATCCGGAGCGATTGTTTTCATAGAGCGGCCAGCCAGGGAGGAAATCACGGCCGATTTCCTGGCGCAGACGATACAAGTACCGGGCCTGATTAAATCCCTGCTCCAAATCCTCCTTGTACAACCACCCGTTATCGCGAGTCAGCCGGGACCAGGCCAGCCGGCAGAGATACTTAAAGGATTTTCCGGTCAGATTAATCGTTTGGCCGTTGATACGGACGCGGAACCGTTCCCGAACCGGCGTCCCATCAATCTCAATCGATTTCGGCCAGGAATTCACGATTCTGGCAATGTGAGCGTTAGTATTCATTTTACTCTCCTTTATTTTTTGGAATTGTTTCTCGATTTTATTAAGCCGGGTTTCCGAGGATATATGTTGAGAGATTATGGCCAGCCCCTTATCGAGCATTTCCTTCAAGTCGATTATCCCTTTTCGATAGAGGCTTAAAATTTCTCCCCGATGAAGAATATTTCCGGCGACATCGTAGATATCCTTAAGCTCAGAGGGAAGACCGGTTCCCACGGAAAATGCCAATTCATTGAGCAGGCCCGGCAATTTCGAGTAATTATCGAGGGTTTTAATAACAGCCGCCGAACTCGACAGGAGCCAGGCCATCTGGCGGGCCAGGTAATCCATCATACCCAGATGAAGGCGGTAATCATTTTCAATATCCAGAGCCGAAAAACCGCCTTTCCAATCAATCAGCAGAAAGGCCAACCGCACCCGGCGAATCTCATCGGCCGTCAGTTTGTCCCGTCGGGTCGAAAAATTTCGAACCAGAGAACTACCACCGTGTAAATGTCGAGCGGGCGCGATTGCCCCGCCCCCAAAACCAACACCCGGCAGATACATATTTTGAGCGGCGGAAGTATCAAGAATATCAAAAAATACTTCCTCATCCGTTTTCGGTCGGGACAGATCCCAATCCCTGATGATTTTTCGGGCGGTGCCAATTCCCAAACCGGTCACAGCCACGGCCATTCCCAGAGGCGTTATTGCCAAGTCGTCGTCCCGCCGCTTAAGGAAACTTTCATCGATGAGTTGAGCATAGATTGCGGCGCTTATTTTTGGCTGACGGCCATTGCGAGCGGCAAAAAACGTCCCGGATAATAATTCGTTTATGTCTTCCGGCCGTCTTACCAGTTGGGACCCGAATAAATCAAGGATAATATCCTCCACCGGCAGGGTATCCAATCGCGAATTCAAAGGATTGGCCCGATTATCGATATAGTAATCCCAGAGAATTGATTTTTCCAGATCGCATGAGGCGAATAATACCGCCCGGCCGGCTTTGATGTCTTTATCCAAAAGACCCACCCGTCCGGCCCGGCCCGACATGCTTTCATACTCACCCCAACTCAGCGGCTCCAACCCCGGCTTCCCGGTGTACCCTTGAAAGTTGTATTTCTGAGCTTCCACAAATACGGTTGAGGCCGGTAGATTGATCCCGGTCGATAGAGTCGTCGTGGCGAAAACGGCTCTAATATATCCCCTGCGATATCCCTCTTCGACGGCCATCCTCTGCGCGATAGTCAAATCGGCATTATGGAAGGCGATTCCGCAACTAAGCAGGCTGATAAGATTATCAAGAAGCGATGAATTTTCCTCATCGCCCAATTGGGATAAAAAATACTCGCGGTTTTTATCGTCCGGCTCAAGCCCGGCATACTTAACGAATTTCCGAGCGGCATTGACGGTGTCGATTTTCGATTTGAGAAACACCAACACCGATTGATTAGATTTTACGGTTTCTTCGATATTTTTAAAAAGAGTGTCAATTGTGTTCTCGCCCCGAGGGCACGATTCTTCGCCGGTATCCCCCGAATTGTGACAGCGAAAATAGAATTTTCCGTCAGACGCGACGCCCCGGCGCAATTCCACCGGACGATTTTTCTCAAGAAGCAACCGGCATCCCAGCCATTCGGCCAGATCATTAGCTTCACCCAAAACCGCCGATAAGGCCACAATCTGAGGATTGTAATCACAGTATAGCAATTTGGCCAGGGCCAATTCCAACCGCGCCCCCCGCGTTTCATCCTCCAGCATCTGCAATTCATCGATGACAATCGTTCCGATTTGTCCGAGAATATCAAGATTGGTGAGAAGAAGGGAATTGAATTTTTCATAAACTATAACGGCAATATCGAACCGTCCGTTTTCGATATCGGTATCATTTTCGGGGTGATCGTGAGTCCCGATCAGAACCCGCAAACCGATGCCCCCGTAACAATCCTCGAATAACCGATATTTTTCCTCGGCGACGGCTTTGAGAGGCACCAGAAAGATTGCCTTTTGCCTTTGCCGAATTGCCCGGATAAGAGCCATCTCTCCGCAAAACGTCTTGCCCGCCGAAGTCGGCGCCGAGATAAGAAGAGAACGCCCCTCCATTAATTTGTAGTCTTCAATAGCTCTATACTGGAGAGGCAGCAACTTGCCTCGATACCGTTTCTCCCACTGACTCAAGACCGGCTCCGGAATACTGTATGGTAATAATCTTTTCCGCATAATCATTCCCCTTACTATTCGGCAACAAGCCGCGTTTTTTAGGAACATCCTCCCCACCCGCAGGCAATACACGAAAAACAGTACCCGATACGGGCCAGATACCCGCCGCAATCAGGACAACTCTCAGCATTGCCCGTTTTATTACTCGAATGATACCCCGATACGCTGACGGACATACTGTCCCGCGCTATCCCAGTCGCTGATGGAGAAAATGACGCCTGCGATTTCGGTTTTACCGCCGAAGAAACGTCTCCTTTATTTTTCGTTTTGAAAAGCATTACATCTCCTGTCTGTTGATATTATCGGCGCAAATTCAATATACTGCACATTTGTGCAGTAGTCAAGTGATTTTTCGTTATTTTTTTGTTTTTTTCTGATTTTTTTCTGATTTTTTTCTGATTTTTTTCTGATTTTTTCTATTATTTATTTCGATAACTATATATAGTGTATGATTTTATAATAAACACAACATGTTGACCCAAACAGTCGAAATCCCTGCGGTTTCGACAATAGGACTATTTTCCCCTCTCGAGAGGGGTGCCCCAAAGGGGCGGGGTGTGTTAATCCGTGTAGCGACAACTCTCGGTTTTTCATCACCCAATCATTTGTGTAGCGACAACTCTGGAGTTGTCGTGGTTAGCGTATGCCCCCGGTGTACCGACATTTTGTCTGTCATTCCCGAGAGATCCCGCCGAGCGGGATCGAGTCGGGAATCCAGTCGTAGGGATGGAGCCCATCGGGCTCCAGCCATATGCCTCGTAGCGACAACTCTCGAGTTGTCGTCTTCGAAATATCTTTATGATCTTATACTAATTCGATGGTGATTCCGAATAACCTGTAGGTCGAAACCCCTGCCGTAGGTCCTGAAACGAAGCCCCGAAGGGGCAAGTGAAGGAGGTTTCGACAAATAGCATCCCAAATCTGCGCGGAGATAGCATCCACACCTGCGCCAAATTCCCTATCAATTATATCATAGTTCATCTCATTTAACGAGATAATTTCAGAATTTTCTGCTATAATCCTACTCGCCCGAATTATACTTATTCAGGGTATCTTTTAATACACTTTCCATAGTGGCAAGAAGCTTTGCGTGCGGCCCCTCCGGGTATTTTTCTACATGAGGGCGCAATAATTCAATTCCTTCATTCAACAAGGAAATCGCTTTCGAATATTCTCGCTGTGATGATAGTATAAGTCCATTTAGACCAAGGCTATGTGCCAGGTCTGGCTCATATCTGGCCGAATTCAATTCTGACAAACGGCGTCTTATTTTAACCGCTTCACAAATGGCAGTCAAAGCCCCCTCCGTATCGCCCTGGGCAGATAAATAACTGGACAGATTGAACAGACTCATGGCCAGGTAAGGCTCATATCTGGCCGGATTCGATTCCGATAAACGACGTCTTATTTCAACCGCCTCCCGAATGGCCGTCAATGCCCCCGCCGCATCACCGTCTTCAGATAATCGATTCGAAAGATTGTTCAAACTTGCTGCCAATTCAGGCTCATATCTGGCCGGATTCAATTCTGACAAACGACGTCTTATTTCAACCGCTTCCCGAATCGCATCCAAAGCTCCCGCCGTATCACCGCTGTCTGACAAATCACTCGATAGATTGTACAGACTCATGGCCAGGTCAGGCTTATATCTGGCCGGATTCGATTCCGATAAACGACGTCTTATTTCAACCGCCTCCCGAATGGCCGTCAATGCCCCCGCCGCATCACCGTCTTCAGATAATCGATTCGAAAGATTGTTCAAATTCATGGCCAATTCAGGCTCATATCTGGCCGAATTCGATTCCGACAAACGACGATTAATTTCAACCGCCTCCCGAATGGCCGTCAATGCCCCCGATGTATCACCGTCGGCAAACAAATTACTTGATAGATTGTTCAGACTCATGGCCAGGTCAGGCTTATATCTGGCCGGATTCGACTCCGATAAACGACGTCTTATTTTAACCGCTTCCCGAATTGCCGCCAATGCTTCCTTTGTATCGCCGGCTTCAGATAAATACTTTGACAGATTGTTCAGACTCATAGCCAGGTCAGGCTCATACTTAGCCGGATTCGATTCCGATAAACGACAATAAATTTCAACCGCTTCCCGAATGGCCGTCAATGCCCCCGCCGTGTCGCCCAGCGCGCCTAAGTAATAACTCAGATTATTATAATACCGGGATTTATCCTCGTCTTTTTTAGTATATTTAATTAAAGTGCGATTGATCACTGCCCCTATTTTATATAAAAACATTGACAGAATATCTTCGGTAATTATATCATCCAGCATTTTACATTTATCAAAATCGCCGTCTATTTTTTGTGCCAGCCAATCGCTGAGACTATGCTCACGCATTCCAAGTACAATTTCAGCGTCATAGCACAAGCGGCCGATACGTTCCAATCCTCCTTCAAGGTCATTTTGGAGCGCGGCCCAGATTAAATCCGGAGCGTGTTCCGGGCGCTGAGCAAGAATATTAACCGTCAACGCCGCCGCGACAATATCCGGCGTAGGAGCCAATAGTTTATCACCAGTGAATAACCCGGTCGAAATCAATTCTTCTTTAATATCTCCATCTGTATTAAAGCCAAACAGTGCGTTGTTATCCAATATATAAGACTCGATTTCCGATAATGTTAATTCGCCCGCGATTGCCGCCATAGCCATTAAACGAGCCAGGGCATATTTATCTTTCAATTTTCTACTTTCGGCAATCCTTATAACCCGATTGATTTCTCTTTCAACAAGAGATGTGACAATTTGTCGACCGCTAAAATTGACGATTTCATCATCCGGATTTTCTGCGCTGTGAACAGCGGCGGCCATAATAAAAAGGGAACGGTGATTTTCCGGGGCGATTTTCATCCATGCGTCCATCGCATCCGACGGAATCAGAGCATGGCCAGGATCGGATTGGGATGTATGCCCCAGAGTTTCACCCGCTTTGCATGCGGTCGTGTTGTATATGATTTTTGCGTCCTGTGCATCGAGACGATTCAAAGTTATATAATTACTGTCAACCAGATTATTGGCGTTGGCCGATGTAATAATATCCGCCCACCTTTCGGGAGACTGCCGGGTAAGAAATAAAACCCTCAGTTGGCAGTTGGGACCCAAATGAGCGAGATCGCCAAGCAGTTCTTTTACCCTGTCCACATATTCTTCCGGATAATCGACAATCAGGAGCGTACCGGCATCGCTCATCGGGAAATTAATCGGTTTGCGCAAATTTATAAACCCGGCCGACCAGTTTTCGCCCTGCATTTTTTCGGCAAATTCCGCCGCCAGGCGGCTTTTTCCGGCTCCGCCCTCGCCCACGACAAAATTAATACGAATCGGATGATTGCTCTTTGCCCATTTTACCAGCCGGGCCATTTCCCGGTCTCGTCCCGCAAATTCGGAGATGCGGGTATGCCAGCTCAAAAGAGAAAATAAATTGGGGTCAGGCAAAATCTTCTGCCACGGGACAACAAGCTCTGCTACTTGATTGCCGGGGATTTTCTCATCTCCGCGTCCCAACTGCCCGATACAGGTTATCGACGGCCCCAGATTTATATCTGCCAGTTTAATGTTAATGGAGGCAATAGACAGCATTTCACCCTCGTAACTAATGAGATTTTAATAAATCCACAGATGTTTCCCAAACGCACAATCTAAAATAACGCCCTAATTGCGATTAATAATAAACCGCATAAATACAATTATGTCAACGTTTATTAAGATTTGATCGTGCATGCAACCGGTCGCCCGCCCAAAAAATAAGCGAAGCGCTTTTTTGCGTAGGTTCCACATGGGCCATCTGCAATTATTCGATAACTCTGATGTTTTTTCCGAAATCATCCACGTTTTATAGGATGAAAACTAATAATTCACACAGCGAATTCAGAGCGATATTAACATGGATGATTTGGCAATGACTCTTCGCCTTTTATCCAATAGAACTTTCGAAAGTACTAAAAAGGACAAAACGAACCCAATTCGCTGTAACCCACACAAACACATTCACATATGAGGATTTTTTAGAAATGCAATTGTGGATAACTCTTCCGGATTCCCACAATTACCTCTTCGGATCCTTCGCGGGTTTGATAGGCAAATAATCGCATTTATTTTTCCCCTCTTGAGAGGGGTGGCCCCGTGTAACGGGGACGGGGTGTGTACAATTAGTTGGAATAAGATAAATGACTAACTTCTTGTCAAAAGTTCAGGTCATCTACGCGACAGCCAAAAAGGGATGACATCCCCTTTTGCCTGTCGTAATCACCACCGGTTTGATATGACCCAAAACGTTAATCTGAGGAAACAAACCCATTTTGAGAAGCACTCAGCTTATAATATTTGACATAAAATTCATATACACCGCGCGACAGCTGAAAACAGGCTTTCGCCTGTTGATATGACCAAAAACGTTAATATGAGGAAACAAACCCATTTTTACCGCGCAGGTGTGGACACCTGCACGGCACCAAATACTATTAACATGAAGTGGATACACCGCGCGACAGCCAAAAACAGGCCCCCGCCTGTTGATATGACCCAAAA
>JAZGGI010000022.1 GCA_036480375.1 Candidatus Zixiibacteriota bacterium | reverse complement strand
ACGATGAGTCAACCATTAAATTGCTGTATATGGCTCTTGAGAATATTATGAAAAAGTGGACCATGCCGATTAGGAACTGGTCGCTGGCAGTCCATCAATTTGCGATACGATTCGGCCAAAGAGTACCCAAGATATGAAAAAACAATTTAACTGTTTACACAAAATTCCTGACAGGGCCAATCTGTGGGCTATACCAGTATAAAATCATTAAAAAAAACTGTTTTAAATTGCTATGTGCGAATGCCGGGCATGAATTTGGGGTGAATGCTTTTTAACCCACGGCCAAGTGGTGGAGAACATTGAGTTACTAAACCCATTTTTCGTCAATCAGTCTTTTCCTTGCAATTGCAATATGTTCTGAATTGAAGATTTTCTTCTTTCGATCATTCCATGCAAAAACTTTCTCAACTGTTTCAGCATTAGATAGTATTCCATCTGTATTATCTTTTAACACCCAATGCACTGTGGCCAATAATTCCATTCCATAGGGATTTTCAAATCCTTCAATCAAATTATGGACTTTTTCTAGTCTTTCTAAAGAATCAGTCATATCACTCAGGGTTTTTGTAGCCAATTCGCTTGCGCCAGACAACAAATATATTTTGGTGCTTCTGCTTCTATCACCATATCCATTAATATAATGACCATTAATACGCTGTAAAACATGGTTCAAATTTGAAGCGTATGGTCCAAAGCTAGACTTAGAGTAACCCAGCCTTAAATTTTCACCTGAATCTTGAAGAAAATAAGCGAGCTTTTGAATTTCCAACAATGTCAATTTATAACCGGGAATTGCATACTTTTCCATTAACTTTATTATTAAGGCTCGTCCTAACGTCATTTTCGGCCGTTTAGAGCCTACCGGCATAGTCGAAGCTTCTGGTGCTCCCAATGGAGCAAACAGCATTATAGAAATATTTTCTAAATCACCTAAAAAACTCTTGATCAGTGGTTGAATTTCATTCCAGTTTAGACCGCCGTTTCCACACCCCAAAGGTGGTATGGCTATTGATTTTATTTTTAGACGTAATATATCTTCTCTTAAATTTTTTAGACCCAACACTATCGTGTTTATATCGGATTTGCCTTTCCAATGTCTTTTGGTTGGGAAGTTAATAATGTATTTTGGATTTATAAAACTCGCCGTCTCGTAAATATGCAATTTGCCGGGCAGCAATTCACCTGCATCGCATGCTTTTTTGTACGTTTTGAAGTTTTCAGGAAATGCCATTTTAAATTGTAGAGCAATACCCTTACCCATTACGCCCACGCAATTAACGGTATTGACTAATGCCTCAGTCTCCGCCTTTAGCAAATTTCCTTTTTTTATTTTTATCATAGAATCCTCAGTAATACCAATTTTTTTTTACTACAACTGGTATATCTATGTCATGTTTCGCTAATACTGAATTTACTTTTTTTTGTATGTGCTTGTCAATCACTACTATTTCAAAAACACAATCAAGCGGGAAAAACTTGTGAACTAGAAATTCCGCCTGCCTGCGTCGACATCTGTCAGGGTATTGTTCACTATCAAACCAATATTTTCCTTCGATTATATCCCAGTATAATTTATCTAAGTCCTTTAAATCATCAAAAAAACGAGTTATTGCCATAATGGCGTGGCCATCAGTAAATACGAAATCAAGACCTTTATCTTTAATATCTTCTGCGTAGGCACAAATGTAGATAACCGGCTGTTGCCCCTCATTATACTCTTCAACTTTATTCTTGCTTATCGCAAATAACATCGGTGATCGTGGACCAAAATAATATGGAACATAGTCGTGAATACTCCCGCCCGGTCCACATGGTACATTAATAACTGAACGTTGGTTTTGTATATCAACATGATGTATTGGATAGAATTTAATGCCGTCGTTTGGTTGAAAATTAGAAGCATATATACCCCCACGTTTTAGAATCCCTTCTAGATTCTTGTAATGGGTTATCCTGCAGATTAATGTTTTATCTGTTGTCATGGTAAAAGATAATACCCTATTTCATTTTGCACTACACTTAATTTATTTTGAATTGCATAGATTATCTCAATTTACACCCAATTTGCCATTAATTACTAACATCTCCCATTTTGTATGAAGAAAGGGAACACACCCCATCCTGCTTTGCGGGACACCACTCTCAAGACTGGCAAAAGCCTGGTAGGGGATCAGGCGACGCCTGTTTTCAGGGTCGCTCGCGAGTGATCCCTACAGGAAAAATATGAATGCTTTAGTAATCACCACCGATTTGATATGACCAAAAACGTTAATCTGAGGAAACAAACCCATTTTAGAAGTTGCTCACTGTTCCGTCGGTTCCTTAGCGAAGCGGTGAACCGACGGCAGATCAACTACGCGACAGCCAAAAACAGGCCTTTGCCTACGAAAAAGGACAAAACGAACCCAATTCGTTGTAACTTAAATAGGGATTAGGATATACAAGGAATTTTCAGAAAATAAATTGTGGATAACTTTTCCGGATTCCCGAATTGCTGAACACTATGCGGCAGGGCACAATTTTGTTTTCACAAAATCAAGACCCGCCGCAACAAGCGAAATTTGTTTTAAATGAATTTAAATTTCCTGGCGGCCCTGCAGCGCGCGCGTTATAGTGACGCCGTCGGCATATTCCAAATCTCCTCCGACCGGCAGTCCGCGGGCGATGCGGGTTACTTTGACACCGAATGGTTTGATCAGTTTATTAATATACATTGCTGTTGCTTCGCCTTCGACATCCGGATTAGTGGCGACGATGATCTCGGAAACAGTATCATCAAGCCGCGCCAAAAGTCCTTTTAAATACAGGTCATCCGGCCCGATTCCATCGAGGGGGGAGAGGCACCCGCCCAGGACATGGTATAACGGAGTAAACTCTTCGGCTTTTTCGAGAGCGATTATATCGCTGGCTTCTTCTACGACGCATATTATCGCGCGGTCGCGTTTTTCATCGGTGCAGATAGCGCAGGGGTCGTATTCGGAAATATTGAAACAGACGCCGCAGGTTCCGACTTTTTCTTTGACCGTCACGATGGCTTCAGCCAGGTCGCGAGCTTCCTCTATATTCATTTTGAGAATATGGAAAGCCAATCGGCCGGCTGTTTTTCGTCCGACTCCGGGGAGCCGGGATAAAAGAGATACCAGTCGTCCTACTGATTCGGCTGATTTATACATATCAGAACGGGAGGTTTAATCCCGGAATATTCAATCCGCCGGTTAAAGAGCCCATCGTTTCCGCCTGCAGTTCGGCGGCTTTTTCGCGAGCCTGATTGACGGCGCTTAAGATGAGGTCTTCAAGCATCTCAACATCTTCGGGATTTACTACTTCTTTATCGATTTTGATGGAAACAATATCCTGGGCCCCGGTCGCGACAACTTTGACCATGCCGCCACCGGCTGAACCTTCGACTGTTTTATCGGCCAGTTCCTTTTGCATTTCTTCCATTTTGCGCTGCATCTTCGCGACCTGCTTCATCATGTCGCCCATACCTTTGGCCATTTATTCCTCCTAAAATGTTAAATTAAGAACCTTCAATTTTTCGTCGGCCGACTATTTCACCATCAATCCGCTCAACCATTTTTTTCAAATCCGGGTCTTTGGCGAATAAATCTTCGGCGTTTATTGTCAGGTTCTCCGGCTCCTGTTTAGTATGAACCGGTGTTTTAATCGTGGAGTCAATTACAAATTTGATTCGCACCGCGATTTTATAGAAATCGCGAAGCGTTTCTTCGACTATGCTTATCGACTCAGGCTTTTCGATGACTTGCTTATTGGGGCCATAACTGGGAGCGAAACCGATAGTAATTTCATTGTCTTTTACGTTATGCAGATGTCCCATTGCCAATAAGGAAGCCAGCATCTGTTTACGATTTTTCAACTCCTCAAGGAAACGATTCCAACTCATTTGAACTCGAGGAAGATTAAGCGGCTTGCCGTCTTCGATGAAATCTTGAGGATCCCGAATATTATTGTCAGAGCTTAATTCAGTTTTTTTTTGAGATTTGGTTGCCGGCTGAGGGGGCACGGGAGGAGAAACCGAATTTCCAAATAGATTAGTTTCTCCGGGACTATCTGATTGTATTCCGGAACCGGCCAGGCGATTCAAGCGTTCGATTACTTCCTGCAACGAGATACTCGATTCCATACGGGTCAGACGGACGAGACAAATTTCCAAAAAGATTCTTTCATCATATCCGCGTTTTAGCTCTGAGTTTAATTCCGATAGAATTTGGATCATCCTCAAAATGTCAGCCTCGGTGAAATAAGCGGTTTGCTTAATCAGGGCCTCTTTTTCGGCAGCGGAGATATCGAGGAATTTGTCCGGTTCCGAAGATGATTTCTGTACGAGCAGATTTCTTAAGTAATTTATAAAATCGTTGACAAATTCTTTTATGCTGGCCCCTGAAGCAAACAATTTCTGAACCAGATCAAAAATCGGATCGGTTTTACCAGCCGCGATAATATCGAGTAATTTGACAAAAAGCTGACGATCAACAATACCGAGGGTACGGGCAGTTTCGGCGGCGGTTATCTTGTCTTCGGAAAGAGCGATCATTTGATCCAAAAGCGAGATAGCATCCCGAACCGATCCTTCGCCTTTGCGAGCGATTAAAAATACCGCTTCTTTTTCAATATCGACTTTTTCCAGTTTTGCCAATTTTTCCAGATGGGCTGACAAATCGGTCGCGCTGACCCGATGGAAATCATAACGCTGTGTTCGAGAGAGAATTGTCGGAGGCACTTTGTGCGGTTCGGTGGTGGCGAATATAAAAACGGCATGCTCCGGAGGTTCTTCCAGGGTTTTCAATAGCGCGTCAAAGGCTGAGCCGGACAGGCGATGAACTTCATCGATAATAAAAACTCTTTTTTTGCCGGACGTCGGCAGATACCTGATATTTTCTCTGAGAGTCCTGATGTCATCGACGCCAGTATTGGAAGCGGCGTCGATTTCCAGAACATCGAGAGACGAGCCGGAAGTAATTTCTTTGCAGATCGAACATTTATTGCATGGTGTGGGGGTGGGACCTTCGACGCAGTTTAGCGCTTTGGCGAGAATGCGGGCGGTGGTCGTCTTGCCCGTTCCGCGAGGTCCGGTAAGTAGATAACCGTTGGCGATTCGCCCGGTTTCGACCGCTCGCGTCAGAGTTTTGGTGACGTGCTCCTGTGCGATAAGATCCTCAAAAACGAGAGGCCTGTATTTTAACGCTAATACCTGATAAGACATTATTTTATCCGAATCACGGATTGCCAATCTTTTTTTAATTGATTACGGCCAGCCGTTATTCAGGCGTGACTGTATCACACAAACGTCATACCTGCCGCTGCTACCTTCCGATCCTGACGGGGTTCGGTACTGGTTCGTTGTACAGGACCCAAACAAGACTGGCCGGAATCAATCATGGCTTTCACATATTTTTACGTGGGACGCATCCTTCCGGTAAAAAATATTTTGCGCCAATCATTTAACCGGATAATTGAAGCGGGCGAAAACTGCGACAGAATTTACCGCTCAATTAACCCCAAATAAAAAATGGAGCAGACCGGGATCGAACCGACGACCTGTACGTTGCGAACGTACCGCTCTCCCAACTGAGCTACTGCCCCATATTTTTATCATACAAGCGATATAATCTATGCAAAACATCGGAAAAATCAAGCGGTTTCAACAGACTTATCATCACTTTTCATTCGAATCAACGCCAGAGCGATACCAGCCAGGATTAATCCGCCTCCAATGTATGTTTCGGTTGGCGGGAATTCAGAGAAAATGAGAATGGCAAGGAATGAAGCTCCAATAGGTTCGCCGAGAATTGCCAGTCCAACCAGGTGGGCTTTCATATGTTTTAATAGAAAATTGTATAGCGAATGCCCGATAACTTGTGGAATAAGAGCCAACAATACAAAGAACAACCATGTCTGCTCGTCGAATCCAAATAATGAGGTATTTGTGATCAAGGCAATTATTGATAAGATTAGCGCCGCGAATAGATAAACCAGAAATATATAATCACGGTTTTTCATGTCCTGCCGAATTATTCTACCAGTCAGCAAATACCCGGCGGCGCAAACCGCCCCGATAAACGCCAGAAGCTCACCCAAAATTCCGCTATTTGAAAATCCCAGGCTTGAAGAGAAAATAACAATCATTCCTGAAATGGCCAAAATCATGCCGATGATTGTCCAGCGGCCAATTTTCGTTTTCAAAATAATAGCTTCGGCAATGGCAATTAAAAACGGATGAGTGCTGACTATTATGACCGAATTGGCTATCGAAGTATATTTCAAAGAGGCTATCCACGACGCGAAATGGATACCGAGGAAAAGACCCGATATTGATAGTAATAGGAGATTTCTCTTCGTAAGTTTCGTTAACTTCCTGAACGAGCTGACCGCTGATAATGGAGCCAGAATTAAAACTGCCAAAGCCATTCTGTAAAAAGCGATCGCGATTGGATCGGCGTCGGCAAGGCGAATAAATATGGCGGCCCAACTTACCGCGATAGCCGCGATAATCAATATTAAATATTGCATCAAACGAGTCATCTTCAAAAGGATAATCCTTGCGAACTTCCCGGTCAATTTATTTATTCAATGATTGCGGATTTTACCGAAACCTATTTTTTTGCTTTGCAAATAGCAAGATGATATCTGTTTTATTGATAATTGCCGTCTGGCTCTGGGGAATTTCGTT
Source organism: Candidatus Zixiibacteriota bacterium (assembly GCA_036480375.1). Lineage (NCBI taxonomy): Bacteria > Pseudomonadati > Candidatus Zixiibacteriota > Candidatus Zixiibacteriota bacterium. The sequence goes on along the minus strand of JAZGGI010000022.1, from coordinate 84,797 downwards.
TGTCGCGACGAAATTATGCCTTGATTATTTGACTCCCGCTGAGATTATTTCAGCTCGTTTTATATTAGCTATGCCGTTTCTGTATATCATTTCCAGACATAGAAAGCTGTCTTATAGTTTTGTTCGAGGCAAATGGATCTTGTTGTTATTTTGCGGAATTATTATTGCTGCTCATTTATTGATTCAGGTTGAAGGAATGAAGACTACTACGGCAACTAATACCGCCTGGCTTATTGCCACGATCCCCATATTTATTGCCGTCTTTTCAATTATCTTTCTCAAGGAGAGATTGTATTTTTTCCAAATTGGAGGAATCGCGATAGCCGCCATGGGCGTTATTCTTCTTATATCGCGAGGGAAATTAAGTGATCTTGATTACCTGAAATCATATGGAGATTAGTTAATACTGTTATCCTGTATTACATGGGCGATATACACTGTTTTGGCCAGAAAATTATCATCAGCCGCGCCTCTGGCCGTAAATAACGTTGTCCTGACGATTGCCGCGGTAATAATCGTTCCGTACGTATTATTTACTTCAGGTTTTAAACCTTTTATATCCCTGCCGCCGAAGATCATCATCGCTCTTATTTTTTTGGGAGTCTTTTGTCTGGGTTTGGCATATTGGTTCTGGACTGAAGCTCTCCGCCGTAAACCTGCCGCCAAAGTAGGCGCCTATATATATTTGGAGCCTTTATCAACTATGGCTGTAGCCCCGTTTGTGCTCAATGAATCGATTACTGTTTTTCATATCCTGGGAGGGGGATTGGTCATTTTGGGAGTTTGGCTGGTTGAGAAAAAAAGTGAATCTTTAGAGTATTTAAAAAAAGGGCGGTCGCATGCAAGGGATGGGGGCTCGCGACCGCCTGGGGGTTGGTTTGGCCATTTAGTAGGCTAGACCAAACCTGTTGGACCATTGAGGGGCAATGGTCCTACTAGGGGGCATCATTAGCTTTTCTTTATCATATGACGCACAATGAAGAAAATTGTTTAATCCCGAAAGCGAGAAATTCCCTTTTTTTTCAATCTTTCTCGCCATTTTGTATAATTTGGTGTCACAAAATCGATAAATCTTTCATTTTTTTTTGGCCATTTCCGAATATAAATGATTGGAAAAAGGAATTAAGGGCAGATGAATTTAATGTTCCGGTAAATCAAGGATGGGTAATGGCTTACAAGCAGCAACAAATAAATACGAAAATAGCCGGGGAGCCAAAGAATTTTTCTATCTGCGCCGCCCGGAAATCTTTGTTCTATCTGAAAAACGCTGCCTTCCATAGTTTTCTTTTGAATTCTTTAAAGTAAAGTAAAAAATCTATACTTTTGCTCTTCTGATTAACTGATATTTCCGGGTCACAGAAAATACAGTTACATGTTCCATTTGTGATATTGACGTATAAATGGATGATTTGTTTATATGAATAATTATTCCGGGCAGCAGGGTTTGGGGCCGAATTTGAATGCAAAATTAATGACATAAACCGCATCACCGACGTCGGCATTGCCATCACAATTAGCGTCGCCTGATTCTAATGGGTCGGGGGCGGGGCCAGACCTAAAAATAAATGTTACCAGGAAAACCGCGTCTCCGAGATTCACGTATCCGTCGCCGTTAGCGTCGCCGCATATATACGGGAATTCCGTGACAATGAGATTAACCGGGATAATGATATTGTTGTTTTCCGGTTTGGGATCATTGGAAAATACATTCAATTCCAATTGGTAGTCTCCAGGGTCAAGATCAATGGCGTCAAATGTGCAGGTTATCAATTCCGATTCCTGCGGGAGAATCGTTCCCGATTCCTTATTAAGAGTAAACCATAATTTAACCGGAGTAAATCTGATCGCCAGGTTTTCTTTGAGGTATGTATTTTTGAAAACAACTTCCAACCCATCCGTACCGGCGCTGTTTTCAATGCCTACCGCGGCAATATTGGCGGCAAAATTCCCCCCAAAGGAAAGATACTGATAGATAATCGTTCCGCTGGTATCAAGAATCACCTGAGCGGTAACGACGTCGCCGGGGTCAGCGCTATACATCGGGTAATCCGTAAATTGTATTATTAAGTGATCGTCAATTGTCTCATAATAGACATGTCCCTCGGGATTGTAAAAATCGGTGATATCCAAATCCATCCACAGCCAGGCCAAAAAATTATGAGGTGTGTTCTCCGAAGGGATCGGTGAACTATAATGGAGATGAAGCCGGGTCGTATCAAAACCGACCAGCCCGTTTGAGCCGATGTGAAATTGATTATACGCAATTCCGTAAAAGCTAAAATCAAAGCCAATCGGAAACGGCCCGATTAAATTATCATCTCGCAGATTGCCGGTTATGTCGGTACCAGTTGAAGAAATATCATTCCATTCGAAAGCCGGGCCGCCCAGCTCATCGGAATCAATCCAAATATATCCATATTCATCCGGTCCGCCGGCATTTTTATCGACCGGGTAACCGACACGCAAGTCTGCCTCGTCTTTCGAAGAAGTGACAACATAATATTCAGATTGATAATTATGATTAGGAGCCTGAAGCTTATTGTTTATGATTAGCTTTTTCAAGACGGGATTAGATTCGGGGAACAGATTCAGAGCCAGGTCGTAATAGATATCTCCATTTCCAACATTTTCAAGGTTAAACTCTTGCTGTGATGTATATCCCGTCCATAGCGTTTCACTCAGGGCATCGACGGAGACGGAAATTTCCGGTGTGTAATCCACGTAGAATTCGAATTGAATTGTGGAATCGTTGTTGCCGTTAATATCCTCAGTATAGATATAATATGAAATACTCGTTCCGGCTTTTTGGGCGGGGATTATGGCTGAAAATTCATCCGGGCTGCCGGTCGGAAGCATAGTTTCCTGGAATGGAGTTTCACCAATAGAATATTTCAAAAGGGTGTTTTCCTGATTGATTGGAATATCGGAGATGATTTCGCAGTTAATCAAATAATCGTTTATAGTATCGCGCGTATCTTCCAGGGCGGTATGTATAATATTAAGGTCGGCGTTGGGATCGAATCCGGTCATTGAAGCAATACCCGTATTATCGGGATCAAGCCAGTAGGCTAACTGTTCGCTGGATTGGCTGCTGGTGTTCCACGAATATGAGAATTTGCCGTACCAGTCGGGTTTATCGTTATCGCATGCCGCGAAGCCGCCATGTAACTGACCGACTATTTGATGCTCGGGATTAAACAGGGGGGAGCCGGAACTGCCGCCTTCCGTAGTTCCAATATCCCAATCCGCGACACGCCAATGCGATTCTCCTGTGATTTCGCCATATTCGGTTGACGTCAAAGAGTCGTAATCATATGAAATTTTTTTTATGTCCCCCGATGGATGGTGGATGGCGACCGATGTCTGTGAGGATTGATTGAGATTTGACCATCCAGAGAAGTACACTCCATATTCTTCCGGGGGAGCTTCGGAAATTTCGACCAGAGCCATATCGGAGGGAGGATAATTGGCTCTAAGGGTGGAGCCCTGAAGCGTCATGCCGGTTGGCCCGTCGATATTGGTACAATCGGGAGATTCGTAATTGAACATGAAGATCCAGGTCGATTCCATTCCCAGGCAATGATCCGCCGTTAAAAAATATGGAGTAGCGTCGTAATGGGTATTATTGACCAAAGCGCCCGAGCAAAGCCGGGTTCCACTGGCAAGAAGGACCATAGCCACGGCTCGGCTCTCCTTTTTCCAGTCATCTCCTTCAGGGCAATTGATATTGACGTTACAACTGCCGGAACCGCCAAACCCGGCCTGAAAGAATTTGAAAATGTCTTTGTAGGCATGAACAACCCGTGAAATGGAAATACGTCCTTGTCCGGCAACCGCGGCCGGTTCGTAATATTCCAGAATACAAACATCGCCTTTAACAGGCTGGGTGGCGAACATGCCGTGATCTTTATTATTGGCGTTTATGAAGGCTCCGATAACGGCGTCGCGTGATTCATTATATAAATATAACAGGGCGCCTTCCGGCAGCCAATAGTCATCATAAATCAGGTTTATTGAATACGCTCCGGGTGATTCAATTCGCAATCGCCAGAGACGATCACCGTTCGGTAATTCTTCCCAAATACCGGAATTAATAAGATCATAATTAACGTCAAATGGAGCCCCGAATCTAAATGGGATATCTCCCTCCGCCTGTTCTATCGAATCTTCGGTGAGGAAATACTCAATGTCAAAATCGGGCATGCTCTCGGTCGGGATAGCGGATTGAGCTTTTAGAACCGGATACTTGAAACTCAACGGTTGCCCCCCCTGGCTTAATTGAGCCGAGGCTATCCCGCTCATAATGAGACAGATAAGCAGATTTGGTAGAAATTTCGGGGCCTTATTCATTTAGTCGATTATTCCTTATTAATCTTTATATCGTCAGATTATCCAAAAACGTAATTATGGTAGCTCTCAAGTGTGTACTATTTATAATTATAACAGGAATTTTCGGGAATGCAAGCGGCAAAAACAAGGGAATATCTTAAATTCCCGATTATGGACAGCTACTGCAGGGGTCCGGTCCGGCCTTGAAAATATTATTTATTAGATAAACAGCATCGCCGACATTTATGTCCAGATCGCAATTAGCATCTCCCGAATCATAGGGAATCGGTGCGGGTCCAAACTTGAAAACGAAATTTATCAAGTATACGGCATCGCCCACGTTAACGCTTAGGTCATGATTGGCATCCCCACAAATATACAGACAGGCATCGCCAACGCCATCGCCGTCAGAATCCACCTGCGACGGATTATAAATGGAAGGGCAATTATCCTCAAGACAGGTATTGGCAGAATAACCGGGATCACCGTAGCCATCACCGTCGGTATCGGTACATTCATCGCAGGCATCGCCGATACTATCACCGTCGGTATCGGTCTGAGTAGGATTTGACGTATTAAGGCAGTTGTCGCATGGGTCGCCGACACCGTCGAAATCTTCGTCATCCTGATCCGAATTGGAGATATCGGGGCAGTTATCATCCTCACATAAATTGGAAGCGTACCCCGGGTTTCCGTATCCGTCCTCATCTGTATCAGTACATTCGTCACATACATCACCTACGTTATCATTATCAATATCGGATTGAGAATTATTGGTAATTTCGGGGCAATTATCGCAGCCGTCAGGGACGGAATCGGAATCACTATCCTGATTATCGTCAAAATCAGGGCAAAGGTCACATTCGTCTCCGCTGCCGTCATTATCAGAATCAGTCTGATCCGGATTAGGGTGATACGGGCAATTATCGGCGCATAAGCTGATTCCGTCATCATCAAAATCCAAATCACCTAACTCCCAGATATCGATTAACGAGCTGTAGCTTTCAATATATTCCGCGATTAAATATTGCCCGTCGGCAGATATATCATGGGAATCGTAATTCGCGGGGAAATTTGTTTCCGGATCAATTTGTATGGGTGATGTCCAGTTTATACCGCCGTCACAGGTCATCGAAGCGTACATTACGTAATCTTTTACATAAGTACACACAAAATCATCGCCGCCAAGATGGGAAAGCGAGGGGTTTCTTTCGTCTGATACATTATCTGTAATCAGACCACGATATTCGATTTCTCCGGGATTGCCTGTAAATCCGCTCCAGCAGGCAATATCGATATTTTCAGGATCGGCATCATTATATATTTCACACACAATGACAATGGTGTCGGCATGAGCGGCTATGGCAGGGTACTTGAGATGTTTGGATGTTTCTTCAAAATTCAAAGTGGCCGCGGTGGTGGGCAAATACCAATCATTAAAATTATCACGCCGGACAAATAGCTCCCATTGTTGGGTAGATTCTTCGAGGCGATCATAGATTGAATAAGTTTTGGAATACACTGGATCGATATCCGTCGTAGTCGAATTGCAATTTGGTTTGGTCGGATACCAGCTTAGTTGGACATGACCTAGTGATGATATCTGGGAATAGATATGCGGGGCGTCTATAATATTATCAGGGCCGTTTGTGTAACTGATTACCAAGGATATTAAACCCCAATTCCACGATTGTTGAGAATTGTCGGCGGCGATATCGCAGCTTGTCATGCTGTGCCAGCCGTTATCTGAAAAATCGCTCCACCAAGCTGTCCAGGTTGAGGAATCTGAAATATCACCGAATTCATAAAGGACAACACCCCCGCCGGATAAAAATGATAAGGGTGCAACCGAGGCACCCAAAAATGTCCTGCCGTCCCCGTAATAGTCGATTGCGGGCAGGGAGACATCCTCCAAACCGAACGAGATTTGGCCGCCCCAGGTGCTGCCATTATCTAATGAATAAGCCCAGAATATTTCGGAAGGAGATATTATCTGATTTTGATATCCTACTGCGAGAACACCGTCTGAAGCCCTGTCAATAGCAGGATATTGTCCGGAAAAAGGACTTGAGGACAATGATTTTTTTTCATTCAAATGTGCAATTAACTTTGATGATTTGGCGGGTTCCAATACTTTTGTTTGGGGCTTATCGCTAAAAACAGTAATTCTTGCCAGTGCCTTCAAGTCAGATTGAGTCACATCCTCGGCGATTGAAGATATAGATAAACTTATCGAAATCATTCCCAAAAAAATAATAGCCGGACTCTTCATAGTTATATGCCCTGATTTGAAAAAAATATGTTCAAAAGCCTGAAATTCAATTATACGCCCCCGTTGATAAATGACAAATCAATGACCCGCCGGAAGAAAACATGAAAGATATTATATAGTATATGAACTGATCACTCATGTGTCAATAAATTAGATTGCTATATAAATTGGGCATTGGTAATATACCTGTTGACTTTGACCGTGGTTTTAATAAATTGGGGAGACTTAAGACTTTGGAGAATATACCGCTTTGGTTCGAACCGCGATTTTCATATCCTTTTTTTTAATCTTAGTAATTTCTCCCGGAATTATCTTAGCCGATAATACCGCAATTGCACTCGAAAATGATTCAACGGCGGAGCATATTTCAGACTCTGTGGCTACCGACTCTTCGGTTGCAACGGCGTTGGTCGATGAGGCTGATTTGAACGCTGAAACGGAAGAGGTGTCGGCGTTCAGGTACGACCGCATAAATGCTATGATATTGATGCTTGTGTTTTCGGCTGCAATTTTAATTTACACGAAATGGGCTAAGGCTGGTAAGAGTCTTTTCATACGAAAAATCAGCGGGCTTGACGAGGTTGAAGAAGCGGTCGGGCGCGCGACTGAGATGGGTAAGCCGGTTCTTTTTATTCCCGGTATAAGTGAAATTGATGAAATTGAAACCATCGCAGGGATTTCGATACTCGGGCGTGTGGCCCGAGTGACGGCCCGCTATGAAACGCCTTTGATGGTGCCGGTTCGTTATCCGATGGTTCTCGCGGCCGGGCAGGAAGTTGTTCAGCAGGCTTACATGGAGGAGGGCAAACCGGATGCCTTCAACAAAGATATGGTTCGCTATGTCGCCGGAGAACAATTTGCCTTTACCGCGACCGTCAACGGCTATATGATGCGCGAAAAGCCGGCGACCAATCTTTATATGGGCGCTTTTTTTGCCGAATCTTTGCTTCTGGCCGAGACTGGCAACGCCGCCGGGTCGATTCAGATCGCCGGAACGGCTCAGCCGATGCAACTCCCGTTTTTTATCGCTTCCTGTGATTATACGCTGATGGGTGAGGAATTATACGCCGCTTCCGCCTATCTCTCTCGAGAACCGTTATTATTGGGCGGTCTTAAGGGGCAGGATTGGATGAAGGTATCCCTTATCATTCTAATTCTGATCGGGGCGCTATTGGTTAGTTTTGATTCAGGCGATTGGTATTTGAGTTTATTTGAGAATATTTAAATGAAGACAACAGTTCCTGTCATAATCGCTTTTTTATCCGGTTTTCTGATGGTGATTTCATTTTTCTTCCGTCCCGAAGAAAGTTTTCTCGGTCGAATTGAACCTGAGATACTGAGCTGGGTGACTATTGTCGGAGGTTTTACTTTGCTTTTGGGGGTTGTCTCAATCGTGCGGGTAAATTATAGCGCGGTTAAACGTCGGAGTGACGGCTGGATTTATAAATTGGCGACTCTGGTTTCTATATTTGTGATGATAATTCCCGCGATTATTCCGACTTCTTGGTCGCCCAAATTTGGAACCGGGCCGGGTTCGATCTATGATTGGTGCTTTACCTATCTCGATGCCCCGATGATGTCGACCATGTTTGCCATGCTTGCTTTTTATATCGCTTCGGCGGCTTTTCGGGCATTCCGGGCACGCAATACCGAAGCAACCTTACTCTTGGCAACGGCAGTGATTGTAATGCTCTGGCGAGTACCGATGGGTGAAGCGTTTCTGACAATGATTCATGAAAGTCTGCCTGATTATATTAATACCTATATTATGGGCGGGGCGAATTTAGCCGTCCAACGAGGTATTATAATCGGCGCCGCGCTCGGCGCGGCGGCGATGTCACTTCGAATTATGCTCGGTATTGAGCGAACGTATATGGGAAAATAAGACAATGTCATTTTGGGTCATATTGGCGTATATCCTTCTTGCAGTATCGGGTGTGGTTTTGCTTTATCTCACCTACAGGACTGATGACAGAAGATTTATATATTTAGCCGTTGGCATATTCGTTACTTTTCCTGTTCTGGTGACGCTCGATTTGCCGTTTAAGGTTTCTCCTGAAGCCAGACAATTATTTGACGCCGTCGAAGCTCTCCCGGATTCTTCTACAGTTCTATTGACTTTTGATTATTACGCTTCGGCCTTACCGGAAACGGAACCAATGTCGATTGCCGCCCTGCATCATTTATTCCGCAAAGACTGCAAAATAGTCACGATGACGACAATTCCGCTGGGAGGACCGAGTATATCCGAGCGAGTGACTCGTTCAGTGGCTGAAGAATACGGCAAAGAATACGGTGTTGATTATGTCAACTTGGGTTTCAAAGCAAACTATGTGGCGGTTCTAAAAGGGATGGGCACAGCTATAGACGTTATTTATCCGACAGATAATTCCGGGACGCCATTATCGGAGATTCCAATTACCCAAAACGTCAATAGTTATGCTGATTTTGATTTCATATATGTTGTGGCTGATAACAATATTGTCGATTACTGGATGTCAATTGTAAATGCCCAATATGATATTCGGGTTGGATGCGGAGTGACGGCCGTGATGGCTCCGCGGTTTTACGCTTATATCGGTTCGGGCCAGATGACCGGTTTATTGGGCGGTATGAAAGGCGCCGCCGAATATGAAAAGCTGGTGGATAAAAAAGGCACGGCCACTAAAGGAATGGGAGCGCAATCGCTCGTTCATTTGCTGATTATCGGATCGGTCATTGCCGGAAATATAATTTATCTTACCGGTCGACGCGGAAGAGATAAAAATAAACCTAACGGGAGCGCGGCTTGAATCTGATTGAGTTCATCCAGGTTTGGATTATCGCGTTTTTAACGCTGTCATTACTGTCATTTTTGTACAAGGATAATCCGTTTTATAAGCTGGCCGAGCATATCTTTGCCGGACTGTCGGCAGGGTATTACGTGGGACTGATCTGGCATTCGGTTATTCTACAACAGATGATTGACCCGATGTTCGATAACGGCAAATGGTATTTGTTCATTCCCGGTATTCTTGGCGTATTGATGTTTTCCCGTTTTACAAAAAATTATAGTTGGATAAGCAGGCTCTCACTGGCATTCGTCATGGGAAACACAGCCGGTATATTTTTAATTTCTGAACTTCATGGGAAGGTGCTGCCTCAGATTCAGGCTACTATGCGTTCGATTGATCCGGGACAGGGGTGGGGCGAATTCCTGCTCTCCCTGATTATCGTTGTCGGAGTTGTAACAACTTTGATATATTTTTATTTTTCCAAAGAACACAAAGGCGTTTTGGGAGGCGTCGCCCGGGTCGGTATCTGGTTCATTATGGTATCTTTCGGGGCCCATTTCGGATATACGGTCATGGCTCGAATATCCCTACTAATCGGACGTGTTCAATTTTTGATTGATGATTGGGGCGGCTCAATAATTCAGCTATTTTCTTAATCAATTTATCGTTTTATACCAAGATTTATATTTACCTTCCCCGTTGAACTACGTATATTCTTTCGAAAAATTACAGGGAGTGTAAGGACGGAGATGAAAATAATTATTCCTGCCGCGGGAATCGGCAGCCGTTTGAGACCGCATACGCATACAATTCCAAAATCGCTTTTGCATGTCGCCGGGAAACCGATATTAGCGCATATTCTTGATTCATTAATTGAGTTAAATCCGGATGAGATAACGATAATAACGGGATTTTTGGGTGCGAAAGTTCAGGAGTACGTTACTCAGCACTATGACATCAAAACTCGCTTCGTAAATCAGACGGAATTATTGGGTTTGGGTTACGCCGTTCAAATGGGAATGAAAGGAACGTCTGACGGACCGGTTTTAATTATATTGGGGGATACCATTGTCGAGGCTAATATGACCCGATTTGTGTCGCAAGGCGACAACGTCCTGGGATTAATGCCCGTCGCCGATCCGCATCGTTTTGGTATTGCGGATGTCGAACACGGCATAGTCACAAGACTGGTTGAGAAGCCTGTTGACCCTTCCTCAAACCTCGCGATTATCGGACTGTATTATATTCAAAACAGCTCTCATTTATTTGATCATTTGGAAAAACTTATCGTTTCAGGGCAAAAAACGCGGGGAGAAATTCAATTAACCGATGCTTTGCAGAGTATGATTGAAGAGGGAACCAAATTTAACGCTTACTCCGTCGAAGGCTGGTTTGATTGCGGTAAGCGCGAAACTTTGATCGATACCAATCAACACCTGCTGGAGAAAACAACTTTTAGCGATATCCGGGAGGGATCGGTCATTATCCCTCCGACTTTTATCGCGCCTTCGGCAGTGATTGAATGTTCGGTTATCGGCCCGCATGTTTCTGTTTCCGACGGAGCCGTTATCAGGAACTCAATTGTCAAAAATTCGATTGTAGGATATGAGGCAGAAGTTACCAACTCCATTTTGACCGATTCGTTAATCGGGCATCGGGCGATTGTTGCCGGGGATTATCGCCGCCTCAATGTTGGAGATTCATCTGAGGTTGGGCATTTTTAAATGGTATTGTAAAAATCGCTGGAGAATAATATGAGTCAGGGTAATTTTCTTTTTACGTCAGAATCTGTAACCGAAGGTCATCCCGATAAAGTATGCGATCAGATTTCAGACGCCGTTCTTGACGCGGTATTGAAGCAGGATATTCATGGTCGGGTCGCGTGTGAAGCGTTTGTAACCGTCGGTCTTCTTATAGTCGGCGGTGAAATAACTACGACAGGATATGTCGATATACAATCGTTGTGTCGCAAAATTATTAAGGATATCGGTTATACCAACGCAGAGTATGGTTTTTCCTATAAAGGATGCGCAATCTTAAACGCCATTGGCGCGCAATCTCCGGATATCGCCCAGGGAGTTGATACCGGTGGAGCCGGTGACCAGGGCTTGATGTCGGGTTATGCCTGTCGAGAGACCGAAGAATTGATGCCGATGCCGATTATGCTGGCGCATAAATTGACGATGCGTCTGGCAGAAACCCGCAAAAAGAATATATTGGATTTCCTGGGACCCGACGGAAAATCACAGGTCACGGTGGAGTATATCGATAATCAACCGGCTCGCGTTGATGCCGTCGTCATTTCAACTCAACATTCTGAAGAAATCCTGGGTTCAGACGGCAACCATATAACCGACGAGGCCCGGCAGAAAATTATTGATAAGGTTATCGAACCGGTTATACCTAAAGGTATGCTAGATGTTAAGACGAAATTTTATATCAACCCGACGGGAAAATTTATAATCGGTGGACCGCAGGCTGATACGGGCATGACCGGTCGTAAAATTATCGTCGATACATACGGCGGTATGGCATCTCACGGCGGCGGGGCTTTTTCCGGCAAAGATCCCACCAAGGTTGACCGGTCGGCTTCTTATATGACGCGCTATATTGCCAAAAACGTCGTTGCTTCAGGATTGGCGGATAAATGCAATATCCAGTTGGCATACGCAATCGGCGTTCCCGAGCCGGTTTCGATCATGGTATGGACCGATCGGACGAACAAGGTTGAAGAAGACCGCATAAAGGAACTTATTTTGAAGCATTTTGAATTGACACCGGCTGGTATAAATGAGATGTTGGATTTACATCGGCCGATTTATCTGAAGACGGCGGTTTATGGTCATTTCGGTCGTGAGCTGGATGAGTTTACCTGGGAGAGGACAGATAAGGCCGATATTTTGGCCAAAGAAGCCTGATATAACTTAGGCAAGTCAGATGAATTTAGGAGAATACTAAAGATATGGCGAATCCGGTGAAATACGATATCAAGAATATAAAACTGGCGAACGATGGTAAGAAGCGGATTGAATGGGCTGAGGCCAATATGCCGGTTCTCAGAAAAATCAGGAATCGCTTCAGAAAAGAGAAGCCACTCAAGGGAATCAATATCGCAGCCTGCCTGCATGTTACGACCGAAACGGCTAACCTGGCCCGAACTCTTAAGGCCGGAGGAGCATCGGTCGCGTTGTGCGCTTCCAATCCTCTCTCAACTCAGGATGTTGTGGCAGCATCGCTGGTTAAGGATTACGGGATTTCTGTGTTTGCGATTAATGGGGTGAATAACAAGATTTATTATAAGCATATCAATCAGGCTCTCGATATCAAACCTCACATAACCATGGATGACGGCGCTGATTTGGTCTCGACGATTCATTCGGAAAGAAAAGAGCTTTTGGACGGCGTTCTGGCCGGGACTGAGGAAACCACAACGGGTGTGATTCGTTTGCGAGCGATGGCCAATGACGGAGCCCTGGCGTATCCGATTATCGCGGTCAATGATTCCAAGACCAAACATTTCTTTGATAATCGCTACGGTACCGGGCAATCAACCATTGACGGCATCATTCGAGCGACAAATCATCTGTTTGCCGGCTCGACCGTCGTGGTGGCCGGGTACGGTTGGTGCGGACGCGGATTTGCCATGCGCGCGGCTGGTTTGGGCGCCAGTGTTATCGTTACCGAGGTTGATCATGTCAAGGGTATCGAAGCGGCCATGGATGGATTTCAGGTAATGACGATGGCCAAGGCGTCTCCTCTGGGTGATGTGTTTGTTACTCTTACCGGAGATATTAACGTTGTTCGCCCGGAGCATTTCATCAAAATGAAGGACGGCGCCATTGTTTGCAATAGCGGGCATTTCAATGTTGAATTGGATTTGAAGGGACTCAAAGAAATTTCTCGCTCGGTCAAAACCGTCCGGTCGTTTGTTGAGGAATATCGTCTCATGAATCGCAGGAAAATTTATATCCTTGGCGAAGGACGATTGATAAACCTGGCGGCGGCTGAAGGCCATCCGGCAGTGGTGATGGATATGTCGTTTGCTAATCAATGTCTGGCGTGCGAATACTTATTGAATCGTAAATCTCCTCTGGAAAAAACCGTGCATGTCCTGCCTGAGAATCTGGATTATTCAATCGCCAAAATGAAACTGGACTCGATGGGTATAAAAATCGACCGCCTGACTCCCGAGCAGAAAAAATACCTGGCCTCGTGGGAGATGGGTACGTAGGTTTTTATAAAGACATTATCAAATGCTTAAGGCCGCCCATTTTGGGCGGCCTTTTGCTTGTCCTGAATTTATTGTCTAATTATTGGGAGTAATTTCCCCCATCGCCTTGACGGTCGATAGATAAATGCCTCGTGAATAATTATTCAATATTTCCATTGCTGTCTTTTTGTCGCTGGCGTAAATCTGGGCGGCCCATTTTTCCATTGATTCCTGAGTATCAAACGCTTGTTTTTCGACTTTATCACGTTCGGTAACAATAGACCCGATTAATTTGTCATAATTCTTTTCCGCCTTATATCGTAGGTTGCTGAAAGTCCAGAAGGCGTTGGAATAGTCATGCTGAAATGGCCGTATCAATTTTTCCTGATATTCTAACTCAGTCGAAGTGTCGCGCGAGCCCAAATACCAATCAGGAAAGGCAATGTTCCCGAAATGGAAGGGAACATAGGTCGAGACACATGGCGACGCAAGGCAAACCCAATAGACAATGCCAATATCGAGGGGCATATCTTTGCGGAGTTGAACCACAAAACTTGTTTGAGTATCATTACGGCAGATTGGCCTGAAATCCCGGTCGTGAGGATTGCCTGAAGGAGAATTGGAGCCATAATGCTCGGTGCCTTCATAATGGTCTCTGAGGATTGCCATCAAAGATGGGACGTCCATCTTTTTCTTAGGTTTCAGTGAAAAGGGATGATATCCGCCCAATTCTATCGGATCGGGAGAAACAAGTCTTAATCCTCCGTATTGGCGTCCTAAATTACCAGTATTGACGGCAACCTTCGGGTCTGCATAGGCTTTGGCGAAATCAAACTGATCCTCTTCATCGGGATCATACCAGCCACGCTCAACGGCGTAATCTATTATATCATCGGAGCCGATAAAATTCATCGTGTCCGACAAATTGATATTACGCACGGTATAGGTGTTGGCGATTAGAGCCACCTCATCATCCGGTACCCGGGCCGCGGCCCAATGCGTGCCGTTGACGGCGCAGACCAGCCAACCTTCGAGAGGATCGCTGACAATATAAGTTCGTCCTGAGGCGTCGTAACCAAACCGTTCGATTAACGCGCCTATTAAATGCACGCCTTCGCGGGAAGTTTTAGCTCTTTCGGCAACCAGTCGGCGCAGATAATAGCTGATTCCGCCTTCGGGCAAGACAGGATTGTCTTCGCGCGATGGGCAGGCGTCAGACGTGATACAAACGCCCCATTCGTTGACGTAGCTGTCGGAAAACATCAGTCCGGGAATTTCCGACCAGATATACGACCAGGTTTCCTCGATTTGATCCAGTTCCCCGCCGTTTATGAGTCGGACTTTGTCGCCGGGTTGATGTTTTATTCTTGGGATTTTGTGATGATTGACTATTTGAGGCGGCCCGTCATCTTCATTGTGCGCCATAAGCACAAACCCGTCAACCGAAGCGTCCTTCCCGACAACGATAGAATAGCAATTGTCATTGGCGTTGGATACAAGGCATAAAGCAATTGATATAAAGCAAACGAAACCTAATACTTTTTTAAAGAGAAAAGTGTTCAACATGGGTTACTCCGTAAATCTATGAATAAAAAATTGATATTTAAGCCGATGGCAGAAACTACTAAATAGAAATTAATAAATCAATGATAATCACTGCAAATTACCAATTCTACCTCTTCACGGCCTTGATCGAAAAAGTCATAGGGACGTCTTTTTTCATGTCGGGGTAGTAATACCAGCCATCTTTGTCTTTAACGAAATTGGGCCAATGGTCATAGCAGCAGAACGGAAATTCATGGATGTATTCGAGAGTCAGTCCGGCTCCAATCAAGGCGTTTATCACATCTGATAAAGTCCAGCGCCAGCCGCATTCCTCTTCGATTTTCAAATCCTTATCGCAGTAATCGCCCTCATCATAATATCGCTCCACACCCTGATTGAAATAAGGCTCAAAAACTCTTTTGTCTTTATCGAGCATATTCATGACCGGATGCCCGTCGGCGATATAGAAAAATCCGTCCCTTCTAACATATTGAGCTACTATTTTTGCCCATCGCTTGATATCTGACATCCACCACAGCACACCGTACGAAGTAAAGACAATGTCAAATTCTTCGTCCAGAACTTCGGGCAAGTTAAATAAATCGGTTCTGATAAATCGCGCCTCTAATCCGGCCTTATCTTTGAGTTCATTGGCGAGTTCAATTGACCTGTCAGAAATGTCAATTCCGGTTACTTTCGCGCCCAACCTCGCCCACGATAAGGTGTCAAGGCCGAAATGGCATTGCAGGTGCAACAAAGATTTTCCGTTAACGTCCCCGACTTCTTTCAGCTCCAGAGGATGCAGCTTTAATGAACCGTTCAGAAATTCTTTGACTCGATATTCGGGATGTTTGTAATGAGCGTCGGTGCGGGCGTTCCAGTTCTTGCGATTAATTTCATGATCCTTATTCATCGAATCCTTGTTAGCTAATATTTACTTATGAGACCGAATAAACACAAATATACCTACGACTAAAAATGCGGCGTTAATTGACCAGGCGGCGACATTGGGAGAAATCGACCCGCTATATCCGAATGATTGAGTGACCTTGAATATGACGAAGTATGTCAATGAAATACCGGCGGCGATGGCAAAAGCTCGCGCGACCCCGCTCCGTTTTGGATTGGCCGCGACCGGAACGCAAATAAACATGACAATAAACGATGTGAAGGGAAAAGATAATTTCGTTTTCAAATCGACCAACTCACGGGTATAAGGCGCGCCTGTTTTATCGAGTACTTCGATATATCCCTGCAATTCGCGGTAACCCATATCCTCCGGTTTACCTTGGTATTTCTCGAATTCTTCCGGGCGTTCTTTGCAGCTCGGTAGCAGAAGGGAATCGAATTGTTTAAAAGTTTCTTCGCCTTCGACGAAACTCCGGTAGGCGCCATTAAAGATGCTCCATTGTCCATTGGCAAATTTCATCAACTCGCCTCGGTAAGATTCCTTCAGGGAATCATTTTCGAATCTCTGCACCAGTGCGTTTTTGGCTTCTTTGCGGCCCGGGCGGAATATTTCAAAATGATAGATATATCCGCCTGATCCTTGTTTCGACAGATTATATAAGATTGAACCCTTACGGCTTTTCTTTTCAAGTTCGCCGTGTTTAATGCGTTCGCGTTCGCGGATCGTGTAAGGGAGGATTTCTTCGTTAAAGTAAAAATTGGCGCACGATAACAGGAAAGTAAAAATCAGAAGTGGCAGGGCGATGCGATAGAGGGATAATCCTGATGATTTCATGGCCAGGATCTCATTGTTTTTGGCCAGCAGCCCGATTGAAAATAAACCCGCCAGTAACACCGAAGCCGGAATGGTAATCTTATATATCCACGGGATGAAATATAAGTAATATAGCAGAACGTCTTTGACACCGGCGGCGCTATCGACAATGTCCTCAAGATGCCCGACCAGATCAACGATGAGAGCGATTATTGTTATGCCTCCGCAGGCGACCAGCAAAGAAATCAAGAATCGGGATAATAAATATCTGTCGACGGTTCTCATCATTTTTTCCCTGCTGACGCTTTGCTCCGGGTCAGTTTAAATATTGCCCAGAAACTTTTTTCAACCGATACCACATAAAGCATATATATGCCTATTGCGCCGAGCAGAAAATTAGCCGACCACATGGCCCAGAATGGTGTCACGATTCCTCTGTCTGCCAAATCTTCGCCGCCGATCAAAAAGGCCCAGTAGAGTATAAACAGACCAAGAGATATCCCTATACTGATTCCCATACTTCCTCGCCGGGCGATAATTCCCAGGGGAGTCCCGATAAGTACAAAGGCTATGCAGGCGGTTGGGATAGAATATTTTTTATATACTTCAACCATATAGGAATCGATTAGTTTTTGCTGAGTCCGGATGCCTTCTCGTTCGCGGGACAGGATTCGCGAATTGGCTTCCTCGGCCGTTGCCAGATGCGACAGCGCAATATTATCGGGAGCGGTGGAATCAGGAGACAGGGGCATCGAATCGGAAAATATAAAATCAATTCGGCTGGCGACAAGATCGTCAATTTTTTGTCGGTAAGGTTTAATCCCGGTTTCCCATTTCATGATATCTTCCAGCATCTGTCGCGACGATTTTTCCCGGTCGGTGCGGTACTGGTCATCCGTTTCCTCGAAATCCTTAGACACTTCACTGACAAGAATCCTCTGGTTTACAAATGATAATCGTCGGTAGTTTTCGGTCGATTCTTTATCGAATTCATGAATTTCGCCGTCGTTGAGGTCGAATATCAGGTCCCGGCCGTTATTGGTAAAGCTCAAGAATCCGGATTGGGCTACAATTGTGCGGGGCGCTTTACGTCTTTTGCCCATCTCGAGAATCTTAACTCCGGTTAATTCCGATGTTGTATGATTGACCGAATCAATGAGAATAATGTATCCCGGGATATCGGTCACGAAGGCGCCGCTGTGAATTTGCAGAGTCGGCCGCAGCCGCCGGACGTCCTGCATCAAAATCCGGGCGCGATGATTTATGTCGGGAAGAACTTCGTTATGAAAATAAATCATGCTGTACGTTAGCGCCAGCGCCGCCAGGATAACCGGAAACATGATTCGCATGACGTGAATGCCGGAGGCTTTGATGGCCGTGATTTCAAAATCGGACGTCAGCCTGCCGAAAGCCATAAGAGTCGCGACCAGAACCGCCATCGGGACCGAGAGAGCGATTATCCAGCCCATCTGGTAAATAAAAACCTTGAATATGATCGAGGCGGGCAGGTCTTTTCCGACAATCATATCAACCAGATGGGGGACGAAATCAATAATCAGGACGAAGGTGATGATGATAAAGGCAAAGATAAACGGTCCGATATGTTCGCGGAGAATATATAGCGATAATCGATTTCGAAAATCAAAAGCTTTGATAAAACGGACGATCAACGCCTGCCGTTTAACTTCTTTGTTTGCCGTAGCTTCCATGATAACCCAAGAATATACACAGCCGAAAATGTTGAGTAAAGAAAATTAAATGCCTCCTCTTGACATCGGAATAATAAATGTTATTATTCTTATACAATCGTGAAAGATATTTATGTCAAAGATTTGCGTCCCGGAGATACTATTACGGGAATTTTCGCGCTCAGAAAATTGGAATTGCTCGAAAAAGACGGGCGGTTTCGGCTGGCGATGGAGTTGGGTGATAGTACCGGCCGGGTGAAAGCCGTCATGTGGGACGTTTCAGAAGATCAGGCCGCATTGTACGAAACCGGGATATTCGTCAAGGTTAAGGGGCCGATTTCGACTTATATGGGAGCCAATCAACTGCGAATCGACCGAATCCGTCCAGTAACCAAAGATGATGATATTGATATGCGTGATTTTTTCCGCTCGGCGACTCGAACTAAAGAAGAATTAAACGGGCTTTTGAATTCGATGATTGAGCGGGTGGATAATAATTATTTGAAGACACTGTTGAACAATATTTTTGATGATGAAGATATTCGCGAAAAATACCTGACATCTCCCGCCGCGAAACTGCTTCATCATGACACTATCGGCGGACTGGCTGACCATTCGCTAAATATCGCTGAAATTGTCGTCAGACTCGGCGATTTGTATCCCAAACTCAATCGCGATTTGTTGATTTGCGGAGCGATCCTTCATGACATCGGGAAAATCTGGGAATTCAGTGTTGATTCGATGATTGATTACTCCGATTCCGGGCGGTTGATCGGGCATATCGCCCAGGGCGATGAATTCGTTTGCGCCATCGCCGACGATATTGAACATTTTCCTGAAGATTTGCTCATGCATCTGCGTCATTTGATCGTTTCGCATCAGGGCGAGCTGCAAAAAGGCTCACCAGTCGTACCGCAAACTCCCGAAGCCGTTCTGTTGCATCATTCCGATGAGCTCGATTCCCGTATGGGCGCCGTTGAGAAGATTCGCGAACGCACCGGCGATTCCGGTTGGTCAACCTACCAGCGCATCTTCGAACGCTTCTTTTACTTCGGAACTGGAGAAAATCTGGATGAATCTCAGGAATAGATTATTAATGATGAAAACCCATGGACACATGAAACGGGGAACAACGAGCTAAATGTCGATCTTGGAAATATGAAATGCAAATTATTAATTTTAGGATTAGGGGCGAATGGGGAACCGATTAAAGTACATGAAGAAGTTACCAACTGCAATTGCTTTAATCTTTACTATATTTATTATAAGAATAATATATATTTTGATAATCATTGATCCTGAGTATAGATTGCATCAACAGCTTGCATTCAAGGAAGATTCATATTTTTTTGATGAAAAATTGAAAAAAATGTCTGAAGGAAGTATCATATTTAATGATCCAGATTCTATAATGCAATATGAGGAGAAGTTACTAATTAATTTGCTGTTAAGTGTACCGATGTCACCTATTGAATTGGAGCAAGAAATAGAAAAGAGTATTGCAAATAGTCCAATCGAAAGTTATAGAATTAAAGTATCGAATATAATGGAGGCGAATCTAATTGGAGACGGTTTTGATATTATTCCAATAACTCCGGAAAAACAGGCTGTCAGTAAATTAGAATTAACGGAATGGAAGTGGGAAATTATCGCTCGAAAACCTGGAATTCAGAGATTGCATTTAACAATTAATGCAATAATTCACTTTGAGGGGGAGACAGTTCCACGATCCATTAAGACATTTGAAAAAGAAATCAAAGTTGAAGTTACATTAACTCAGAGAATGGCGATCTTTATAAACAGCAATTGGCAATGGCTTTGGGTTACAATTATAGTCCCGTTGTATCCTCTTATCAGAAAGTATGTGAAAAACTATCGCAAGAAAAGACAGATAGGATTTGAGAAATAACAAACAAGTCAGTAGGGCGGGATCCCTGCCGAAGGTCCTGAGCGAATCCCCGGCGGGGTGGGACTTGACCGCCAAACTGATTCAAAGTCATTCCTGCGAAAGCAGGAATCTAAAAAGATGCGGAATTTGCCGTGCTGTCAGGTCCTGCGCCGACGAAGGAGGCGTGTGACCTGACAGATAAAACTGTCTGTTCGTTTACCGCTCCGTTTAAGAACCGGCAATACAATTCGAATCCTGTAGTAGGCTTCAATCATCGCCGGCCCAACCTTTCCAAATCGGAATTGGGCCGCTGTTATTTGATTCATAATCTCCAGCACTCGACCATTTCCAGTCAGCAGGATTAGTGACTAATCCGTTACGGACAGGATTATTGTGAATATACTTCAATTTAGTCAATAATACGCTTTCTGAATATAAACCGACACTATCATACCGAGGCATCCAAATATTTTGATCATTTATCCCCAAGTCCCGAACAGCTTTCTGGGTAATAAATTTCTTAAAATCCCTAATATAATTGCCAAGATCAATAGAATTTATATAAAGAATAAGGTGGATATGACTTGGCATGAAGACATGACCTACGATCTTTGCTTGATACTTTTCGTTATAGAAGATTAGTGATTCGGATAATTTTTCATAAAAGCCTGGAACGTTGCCAAATTGTTTCCAATTCTCAAATGTTGCGGTAATAAAGAAGAAATTTGTGTTCGATTGACTAATATGCCTTTTTCCCATTTGGTTAATGAAATGTCAGGTCACACTTTTGGCAAGCCAAAAGCAGGACCTGACATCACTTTTTTAAGGATGAAACCGAATAATAGCTCATCTCAGATTAGTGCATTGTAATAGTTTTCAGCAAAAACTGAAACACTCCCTCCTTGAATTAATTTCCACACCCATTGGGATATTTTTTCCGATTTGGGGATTTATTAACCTCGTAAAATTAAGTCAAGAATCAGCGTAAGTCGCACAGTAACAATATGATAAATTGCTTAGGCTCACACGGGCACGGGCCTTGCTCATTCAGGATTCGGACAAATAGATTTTTGTGAGGTACATGTATGCCTGAAGAAGAAAAAACTAAAGCTGAAACTCCCAAAGAGGGAGGCGAAGAGCAAAAGCCTAAGAAATCCAAAGGGCCGATGATGCTGATTATCATCAGCGTGGTCGGATTCGCGATTTGTATCGGCGCTTTTTCGTTTTTTATGGGGGTTTTTTCGAGCCCTCCCGCTGGGGAAGGTGACGATACCGCCACGGTTGAAGAAAAGCATGCCGAGGAAAAATCCGCCCCAGACCAAAAACAATCTGAAGATGAAGACATGTCGGAAATAGACGCCCTCGAAAGTGAATTGTTTGGCCTGCAGGATATCGGCGATGTGGAAGATATGGATGATATGATGGATCTGGTTGATAATACCGAACGAGGTATGTCAAAAGAGGATTCAATCGAAGCTGCCAACTGGCTTGAAAACGAGAAGGAAAAACTCACCACCGAAAGAAAAGAGCTGGATGCCCGCAAAAAAGAGCTCGACAGGCGCGAGTATCATTTAAAGCAGCTTTTGGCGAAAAGAGACCAGATGGAGTCGGCGCGGATTGGTTCCCTGGCCAAATTATATGACGGCATGAAGCCGCAGCAGGTGGCTCCGCTAATAAATAAGTTAACAATCAAGCAAGCGGTAGATGTGCTTTTGAAAATGAAACCGGCCAATGCGGCCAAGATATTGGGCGCTCTCAAGCCCGATCGCGCGGCCCGCATTTCGGCTGAAATGATAACCTTAAGTGAGGAGTAATTGATGGTTTTTAGTGAATCACAAAGATTGTCTGTTATCTCCCGGAGGCGTTTATGAATAACGGAGTCATGGGACTTTCCGCCAGCCCGTTTGATATGTTATTGGGTTTTGGTGGGAAGCAGCCCGCTCAGGGCCGATCAAGCCCGGATGACTTCGGGCAATTGCTGAGTCTGTTTCCGCAATTGCAGTTGTCTGAAATGACGCTTCCGGGCATGACGGATGGTTTAAACCCGGAAATTTTGATCCGGCAGGACTTTCTGCCGTTAACCGTGGGTGCGGGTAAGATTGTTATTCCGCAGGAATTTGCGGAAATGGCAGGATTGAAGCAGGTCATATTTCCGGACACAAAGATTCAATCGCCACTCGAGTCAGAATTAAAATCGGGGCATTTCGCGCAGGCTGATTTGGTAATGGTCGAAGGCGATGAGAATCAGGATATCTTTCTCAGACTCAAATCGATGAGTGATAATCTGTCGCAGGGATTGAAACCTGAGGCGGAAGTTTCTGAGAAGAATACAATTATTTTACCGATGCAAATCCGGACGGTCGAGCTGAATGGGAAGCAACTATTTGCCGACGCCGTTCTAAAAACAGCGGCCGGGGAAGATGTGTCGATCCGGTTAAAATTGGATGTGACCGGAAATCAGAATAAGACATCTGGAGATGGTCTTATTTATGTTCGCAACGACGGGGATACGGCTCGCCATGTGAAACAATTGCCGGAATTAATCCGGGATCTGAACGTGAAATTAATAGCCGTAGAGGGCATCGAGGAAAACGCTCAGGCAATGACCAAATCGGCGCTTCCCCGGGCCGTCGTAGAATTGATGAACCCAAAAAATATCAATGACGCGAAGTTAGGAATTACTAAGGAGACATTACCTGATGTTGAGACTTTGGAAGCCAATCCAAAGGATATTAGTTCAAAGAATGGACAAGTATCCAAAGGACTGCAAAATACTAATTCAGGTTCCGTTCTCAACGCAGAGACTTCCGCTTTTGAGAAATTGAATGGCCGAGTATCTGAAACTCAAGTTCCGACGACCTCTGAAATCACTTCTTCAGTTTCGAATAATCAGGGTTCGTTTGATCAAAAGTTGTCGACACCAACGGTCAAGTTCTTTGATCTTGATTTTGGATTGAATCAGTTAAAACAAAATCCGGGTCAGAAAATCAGAGTCCAGTTGTCGCCGGCCCGATTGGGTACGATGGAATTATCTATTGCCAGTCATCGTGGTCATGTGACGATCAACCTGGTTCTCAACTCGATGCAGGCCAAGCAGGCGGTCGAGCGCGGTCTGGCTCATCTGGAAAGTCAGCTATCGGCTTCGGGCATCAAAGTGGATACTTTCCAGCTTCATGTCAACGGTCCGACCAGAGGGGAATCATTCGCCGGACATCAGCATCATTTTTATCAGGGTGATTATGGCCAGCATCAACAGGGTCAGCGATTCTATCGCGATATGTTTGAAAAGGCCCAGAACCGACTTAACCAGTCCGGTGAGAGTTTTGACCGGATTATGGTAGATTGTCTTGCGTAAGGGAGGTCTTAAATGCCACTGGAAAATGTAACATATGTTAATACAAAAAATGGATTTGGGCAGATAGCGCCTCCCAGCAAAGACCTCGGGCGAGATGAGTTTCTCAGATTATTAGTGGCCCAGCTATCCCATCAGGACCCGATGAATCCAATTAAGGATGAGGCTTTTGTCGCGCAGTTGGCTCAGTTTTCTTCATTGGAACAGTTGGAAAATATGAACCGTAACATGATCGATAGCCTCAACTATGACTTTTTGCTGTCGCAGACAATCTCCAATACTATGGCGACATCGTTAATCGGTCGGTCGGTGCGGGCGGATTCCTCGCAGTTATATCTGGAAACCGCCGGAGCGGCCGATATTGCAGTTGATCTTGACAAGGCCGCCACCGAGTTGGTAATAACTATTAAGGATATTGACGGCAATGTCGTCAGAACAATTAACAAAAACGGACTGACACCCGGTGATCATCTCATCAATTGGGATGGTACCGATAATAACGGCGTCCAGGCATCATCGGGAGTGTACACGATCGATATTGTTGCCAAAGACACCAATGGTAATTCGTTTACTCCCCGTCAGTATCTGGAAGGTAAAGTATCCGGTATTACCTACAAGGAAGGGTTGGCTCTGTTAAATATCAACGGCCAGCAGATTCCGTTGTCATCAGTCCGAGAGGTTAATGAGGGATAGGCTATGCTGAAAGTAACCGCGTATCAGAATGTAAATTTGCCGGACAAGACGATTCGTCCCGCCGGACCGATTCAACCGGCCGGCAAGGCGAATGGGACCGGAACCAAGGTTAATTTCAAATCGACCCTTGATGAGGTTGTTCAGAAAAACGCCAATATTAATTTTTCGGCTCATGCCCGGGCGCGTTTGCATTCGCGCGGCGTGGTACTGGACGATGCCATGTTGAATGCTTTGTCTCAGGCGATTGATAAGGCTGAGGCTAAGGGCGCTCGGGAATCACTGGTATTATCCAATGACGCGGCTTACGTCGTTTCAGTAACTAATCGCACCGTCATTACTGCTTTTGACAAAGACAATCTGCGGGACGGTGTCTTCACCGCGATAGACAGCGCGATAATTTTGTAATATGGAATTTTTGGAAATGGAAATAATGGAAATAATGGAAAAATCAGCGAACAGTTGGACTCCGCTTGGGCGGAGGGACTGGTACGCACAGAAGGAGGATGTGGTCTCATGATGAGTTCACTTTTCGCCGGTGTAACCGGTTTGCGCAATCACCAGACAAAGATGAATGTGATTGGTAATAATATATCAAACGTCAATACGATAGGCTTTAAAGGCGGTCGAGTCACTTTTCAGGAAGCTCTGGTTCAGACTCTGAAAGGCGCCGGTCGGCCAACGGCTCTATCGGGCGGTACTAACCCGGTTCAGATGGGACTGGGTATGAAAATAGCGGCTATTGATACACTGTTCCATCAGGGCGGACTTGAAAATACCGGACAAATTACCGACCTGGCTATTCAGGGTTCGGGATTTTTTGTCCTCTCTGACGGCATCGGTGAATTTTACTCCCGGGCCGGAGCATTTGGTATTGATGCCCAAAGTTATCTCGTAGATCCGGGCACCGGTTGGAAGGTGCGGGGTAAGATGGCCGATTCAACCGGTCATATCCCCGCTATCTCGACTATCGGTGACATTCGGCTTCCTTTCGGACAACAGGATCCGGCTCATGCGACAACGACAATTAATCTGGCTAATAACCTTGATAGCGCCGCCACTGATTCAATCGCCACCCTTATGCTTTCCGGAGGGACCGGAATTGACCAGGTAACCGGTATGGCCGAAGATGGCGCCGGCGGCTTACACGTAGTTGTTATTGACGATAACGGCGGTAATGGCCAGGCGGTACGCTCTACATTTGACCCGACCACGGCTGGTCCGGGAAACCTTAATGGCGCCATGACAGGAAATACCACCCTGGCTGATCTTGGCGTAGATGCTACCGGACTGGACTTTGATATTACTGTTGACGGAACCACCACTACTCAAATTCGAGGATTAACTCTATTGTCAACTATTGCAAATGTGGTTGATTCTATAAATAACATTGCAGGAGTAACCTGTACTCTTGATACGCTTACAGACCCATCCAACGCTCAGGTAATCATTGAAAGATCAAAAGCTGGATCAAATTCCGCATATTATGTTACGAGTTCAGCCGGCAATGCGGATGCGGCCGGCGTTCCGCCTCAGCCAAACCTGATAAACCGTCTTTTTGGGCTTGACGGTGCGGGCGTTCAGACCATCGGCGGATTAGATCATACTTTTACGGCTGTTGATTCCTTTACTCCGTTTGGAAAAGCCGCTGAATCACCGCATCCTTTGATTATCGCAGTCGATGAAACCACAGGTATGGCGATGGGCGTGGAAGATCTCGGTGGAGGTGGCATTACGATTAAGACGTCATCTTATCAGGGAATTTCGGCCGGTACTTTGGAAATCCAAACTGCCGCTACCCAGCACTCAACTTCTATCACAACCTATGACTCCCAGGGCGGCAAGCATACCGTCATAATGACTTTCACCAGAACGACAACCGACAACCTGTGGGATTGGGCAATTTCGCTCCCCGGAGATGAGACTATTATGGAAGGCGGATCCGGAACGATTCGCTTTAACACCGATGGTTCGCTTTTGAACTTCCAATATAACGGCGGCGCTTCGTCATTACGTTTTGATCCCGGAAATGGCGGTGATGTCGTCGACATAATGCTTAACTCCGGCAGCACTTCGCAGTTCAATGGCCTCACCGGATTCGCGGCTCCGTTTACAGCCTCAGCCATCTATCAGGATGGATATGGCATGGGTATTCTCGAGAATATGGCAATTTCACCAGACGGTACAATAACCGGGTTATTCAGTAACGGTCTGTCGCGTACTATGGCCCAGGTGATTCTGGCAGACTTTAATAACAAAGGCGGCCTGCGTCGTGCCGGACATGGCCTCTATAAAGAATCGGCCAACTCCGGAACCGCGATTCATGGTGTTGCCGGTGAAACCGTGTCGGGAACGATAAGTTCCGGCGCTTTGGAATCATCCAATGTCGATATTGCGATGGAGTTCACCAACATGATTACCGCTCAGCGCGGTTTTCAGGCTAACGCCCGGGTAATTACTACATCTGATAGTATGCTCGATGAATTGGTGAATCTGAAACGTTAAGGATAAATGACAATGATTACGGTGACAAGATTAAACGGAGAAGAGCTGGTAATAAATTCGGATTTGATTGAGTTTATTGAGGCTACTCCGGATACGATAGTCTCCCTTGTTACCGGAAAAAAGATAATGATACAGGAATCAGCGGAAATTGTAGTTGAAAAAGTAGCTGAATTCAAAAGGCTTTCTTCGGGAATTAATATCTCGGAGAAGGCCCCCAATTTAGAGGGAGTTAATCATGCCGGATGATGATAACACTATGATGGAAGTTGAGGAAACGGAATCGTCCGAAACTTCAAAAGGTTCATCACCGATTGTAAAGTACGGCATTTACGCCGCCATTGTCATAGTGATGGTTATGGCGGCCTGGTTTGTAACCTTGAAGGTTGTCAAGCCAATGTTTGCCGGAGGAGATGAGGCGGCGGAAGTAGCCGAAGATGAATCAAAATCGGGACATGAAGAGCAAGCCGAGGAAAGCGAAGATTCTCATGCCTCAACCGAAAGGGACTCTCACTCGAGCGGTTCTGAAGATGAAGATTATGGAGATGTTCCGGACAGTGATATCTACTTGATAAATGAAATTATCGTCAATCCCGCCGGAACAGGAGGAACCCGATTTTTATCGACATCAATCGGTTTTGAGCTGAAAAGCGCCAAGGCCGGAAAGTTGTTCCGCGAACGGGACGCTGTCGTTCGCGATGCTTTGATTACAATACTTTCTTCGCAGTCGGTTCCTCAGTTGAGCGACTTTAAGCAACGGGAACGCCTCCGCAAATTAATCAAGTTGCGGGTACAAAAATTACTCAAGACAGATGACATCGAAGCGGTGTATTTCACCGAGTTTGCGATGCAATAGTAAAGAGGACGCAAAGTGGCAAAAATTCTTTCACAGGATGAGATTGACGCGCTGCTCTCGACGGTAACTTCGGGAGATGATATTGAAGGCGAAAAGGAAGTCGCCGCCGCCGACCGGCTGCGCTCGGTTGTGGTTTATGATTTTAAGCACCCCAACCGAGTGTCAAAAGATCAGTTGCGTACGATCGAGAACATGCATGATAACTTCGCCGGTCATATTGGTTCGGTACTTTCCAATATTCATCGAGCCATGCTTGATGTCGATTTGGTGTCGGTTGATCAGATAACCTACAGCGAATTTATAATGTCGCTGGTTTCACCGTCATGTACTTTCACATTTACGGCCGAACCTCTGGATGGTGCCTGCATTGTCGATTTTAATCCGACTCTGACTTATGCTTTTGTCGAACGCATGTTCGGTGGGATGGGTAAGGTTCTCGATACGGGCCGTGAGTTGACCGGTATTGAACGCTCACTCATGAATCGTATTGTCCGGGTTATTTTTAAAGAGCTCGAGGATGCCTGGGCACATATTTGTCCCATTCAAATCGAGCAAAAGAGTCTGGAGACCAACCCTCAGTTCGTGCAAATTGTACCGCCTGGCGAGACAGTAATTGTTATCTCGCTTCAGCTCAAACTTTTCCAGTCGACCGGATTGATAACCATATGCTACCCCTATATAGCTCTGGAAAATATCATCGGGAAACTATCAGCTCAAAACTGGATTGACGCGACCAAACGAAAATCAATGGAAATCGATGAAGAAGTCAATCGTGAAAATCTTCTTGGGCTGGCAGTTCCGATGCAGGCAATACTGGCTGGTACGGAAGTACGAATCAGGGAATTCATCAATATGAAAGTTGGGGATATTATTACCACCAACACAAAAATAAATAAAGAAATGGATATTTTTATTAGAAATCGGAAAAAGCTATTGGGTCGGCCCGGATTGATCGGTAATAAAAAGGGCTTTACGATTATCAAGATTTTGGAAGAGATCGGAAAGGAGTAATAACAAATGCCGGATGAAAACAAACCGGATTCCTCATTGGATGAGGAACAGCAGGCGGTCAACAGCGCCACGGAAAACGCTGATGATGCTAACGCTGAAAGCCAGGAAGCATCTGATGCTGCTCAAGCTGAAGCCGCTGATGATTCCGGAAGCTCAGGTTCGGAAGAGATGAGTGGTGGCGCCGAAATCTCAGAATCCGGAGATAGTGAAGAAGCCGAGGCCGAGGATGATTCCGGATTAGGCGCCGAGGGAGAGGGCGCCGCGGAATTTGACAAAATGGTAAACGAAGAGGACGTCTCTGAAGAAAATGCTGAAGCGGCGATGCTGGCCATGATGGAAGAATCGGATAGCGCCGAAGGCGATAGTCTTGATGAATTTCCCGATTTGAGCGGAATCAAAATGGAACAGCCGGAAGCTCATCCCGCTGAATTCCAGCAGTTGAGTCCTACTCCTTCGGAAACTGATTCGCACAGGAATATTGACATTTTGCTGGATGTCAAGATGCCGGTATCGATTGAACTGGGGCGAACCAGTATGGCTATTTCTGATTTATTGACACTCGGTCCCGGATCGGTTGTTGAGCTCAATAAACTGGCCGGTGAGCCGGTAGATTTGTTAGTCAATAATGCCGTGGTTGCCAAGGGTGAAGTTGTGGTTGTAGATGAAAACTTTGGCGTTCGTATCACACTATTAATGTCTCCCGAGGAAAGACTGAAGAGCTTGGCTCAACAATAAATTGATACAGGGAGGAGCATGGGAAGAGATGTATATTAAATGCCTGACATGGCTGGGATTACTGTTAGTATTATTCATAATCCCAATTATGGCCGATAATGAAATGCCGGTCGAAGCGGTTCAAAATCAGCAATCTGCAGTACAAAATCCTGCATCAGATGGGCCGGAAGTACCCTCGATAACGAGCGAAGTCTTACCGTCGCTTTCCCGCATCGGGATCGCCCTGGCGGTTATTGTCGCAATCATATACCTGACCGTTTTTCTTCTGAGAAAATTATCGGGTAATGGTCTGGGGCGAGCCGCGCGGGGAAAAACTGTGCAGGTCGTCGAACATACTTATTTGGCGCCTAAGAAATCAGTCTGCCTCTTGAAAATGGCTGACCGGGCGATATTGGTCGGTATTACCGAAGCAAATATTAACCTTTTGACAGAATGCGAGTGGGACGAACTACCCGAAGAAAATCGCCAAATGATAACCAAATCGTCAAAGGGATTTCAAAACGCTCTAACGGAAGCCGCGGGGAAACTTTTTAAAAACAGAGCAGTCAAAGGAGGCGGAAATGAAACGACAGTGTAATTCCGCCCAACCAAAATGGCTGTTCAGGCTCGTATTGATTGGAGTCTTTCTTATAATCATGTTTGGCGCATCCGCACAGGCGCAAACAGCCTTGCCAAAAATATCTTTAGGGGTTGAGCCATCCGAAAACGCAAGTGATTTATCGGTCGCACTTCAGATAGTATTGATGTTAACCGTTTTGACTCTGGCTCCATCAATTTTGGTGATGATGACATCTTTCATTCGGATAGTCATAGTCCTTTCGTTTCTGCGCCAGGCCATCGGCACCAATCAAATGCCGCCAAATCAGTTGATCATTGCGTTGGCCCTCATCTTAACTTTTTTTGTTATGTCGCCGGTGGCGAATAAAGCCTATGATCAAGGACTTAAGCCTTATCTGGATGGGGAGATTACTCAGGAAGCGGCCTTTGAAAGCGGTATGGAGCCGATTCGCACTTTTATGCTGAAACAGGTTCGTGAAAAAGACCTCGCGTTATTTGTAAAACTCTCTGGGATGGAGCAGCCAAAAAATAGAGATGAAATCCCAACCCGACTGTTAATTCCCGGATTTGTCATCAGTGAACTCAGAACGGCATTTCAAATCGCGTTCGTTATCTTTATTCCGTTTTTGATTATTGATATGGTCGTGGCATCGGTTTTGATGTCGATGGGTATGTTAATGTTACCACCCATAATGGTGGCTCTGCCATTTAAAATACTACTCTTTGTATTGGTGGACGGGTGGTACCTGATTGTAAAAGCTTTAGTTGAATCGTTTAGGTAGGTGAGTTATGACTCCACAATTTGTATTATCACTGGGCCGAGAGGCAATTATGCTGACCCTAATGGTATCGGCGCCGATGTTAGCTTTCGGACTTATTGTAGGTTTAATTATCTCTTTACTGCAGGCCGTAACGCAGGTTCATGAGATGACACTGACCTTTATTCCCAAAATCGTTGCGGTGGCCACCGCCCTGCTGATCTTTTTACCCTGGATGATTAATCTGATCGTAGATTTTACGACGCGATTGTTCGAATCAATACCCAGTTTGGCTGCCTGAAAATTATTCCTATGCCGTTAGGCAATCTCTTCCTGTCCGGCCGCTCATTTATATGAGCGGCCTTTTAAATATCTCCTTAAGTAAATCATAGACAACGACTTAATCTTTGTGGGGTGGCTGTTTCAATCCGGCACACCGGTTGCAATTCGTGAGGGTGATAACCTTTAATGTAGGTGGGAAGAGTGCTGGATTTTGTCAACTTTGGCGCAGAAAAAATTCAATTATTTGTTCTATTGATGATGCGTATAGGGGGGATTATGGTCGCCGCCCCGATATTTTCGCATCGATCAATTCCCAAAAAACTCGCGGTGGGAATGTCTTTAGGGTTCGCTACCGTTCTTCTGCCGATTATGAGCAACGCTCAATTTCCACTGACTGAAAGCCTGATCGATTTACTGATTCTTTGTCTTAAAGAAATACTGGTTGGAGTATTTATCGGATTCATTTTTTCCATACTGTTCATTGGCGTGAGGTTGGCCGGTTCGGTAGTCGGTTATCAAATCGGATTCGCGATGGTCAATGTCGTTGATCCCAACTCACCCAGGCCGGTTTCAATACTTGGCGAGTTGTGGTTTTTGCTGGCGACTCTAATCTTTCTTTTCATCAACGGACACCATGCCATTATCGGCGGTTTGGTTGATTCATTCAAACTGATTCCCCTGGGATTATCAACACCATCGGGGGCGGTCGGCGAATGGATAATAAAATACAGTTCGTTCGCGTTTATTTTGGCCGTCAAATTTGCCGCTCCGGTAATGATGACGGTGTTTCTGGTTGAAGTATCGATGGGCGTTTTGGCCCGCACCATGCCCCAGATGAATATTTTTATTGTGGGCTTTCCTCTGAAAATTTTTACAGGATTGCTTTTGATAGGCCTGTCGCTACCGGCTTTTTCAATGATCCTGCGCAATTTCAACGCCGCCCTCAATAAGGAGATGGCGCATTTGATGAAACTGTTTGAAGTGAGCGGGAATATTTAGACATGGCTGATAAACCATCACAGGAAAAAACAGAGAAGGCAACACCACGGAAGCTAAAGAAAGCCCGTGAAAAAGGACAGGTCGCCCGTTCAATGGAATTGAACTCGGTGATTATCGTCAGTTTTGCCTTTATGACTCTGTTTTTGATGGGTCCCATTATTTTTAACCAGATGGGTGACTTGATTCGCCATACGTTCACCGAGGCGCCCAATATGACTCTTGTTCCCGACAGCTTTCATAAAATATTTTCCAATAAAGTGATGAATTTCGCCGCTATTGTCGGGCCGGTTCTTTTGATTGTAGCAATTATTGCCTTCGGAATTAACGTCGCGCAGGTAGGATTCATGATGTCTTTCAAAACAATTGAGCCCAAATTCGATAAGCTCAATATCATTAAAGGTTTTGGCCGACTACTATCCAAGCGGTCGATGGTTCAGTTAGTTCGAGATGTTGTCAAAACGATTTTAATCGCGATCGTCGCTTATACAACCATCTCGGGATGGATGCCCGATATCCTTGTGGTGGGAACCAAAGCGACGGGTCAACTCGGAATCAATCTGGGTAAACTGGCCCTGGTTCTGGCGCTAAAATTATCCGCGGTACTGTTTATCCTGGCTCTGTTCGATTTTGCGTTCCAGCGTTGGGATTTTGCCAATCAGCAAAAGATGACCAAGCAGGAAGTCCGCGAAGAAATGAAAGATACGGATGGAAATCCGGTTCTCAAAGGCCGCATTAAGCAGGTGCAGAGGGATATGGCGAGGCGCCGAATGATTTCTGAAGTACCCGAAGCTGATGTGGTCGTGACCAACCCGACTCTTATTGCTGTTGCTCTTAAATATGATTCCGATGTAATGGCGGCTCCTATGGTGGTTGCCAAGGGGCAACGACTGATCGCCAGGAAGATTAAACAAATCGCCAAAAAATATGATATCCCGATTGTTGAAAATAAGCCGTTGGCAAGATCATTGTTCAAGATGGTTGATATAGGTTCGTATGTGCCGGCCGAACTCTATCGCGCTATAGCTGAAGTTCTGGCATATATCTATAAACTAAAGGGCAAGGGAGGAGTAGCGCGTGCCTGAGCAAAAAACCTCCCTGTTGGAAACGATCACTAATCATAGTGATATAGCTATGGCCGGATTGGTTGTCGCGGTTATCGCTGTTCTGGTTTTACCAATACCGCCCGGATTGCTCGACTTTGCTCTGGCGTTTAATATCGCCTTCTCAATTGTGATTATAATCGCCACGCTCTATGTCACCAGCCCGCTTGATCTTTCGGTTTTCCCGGGGATGCTTTTAATTGTTACGCTGGTGCGATTGTCTCTCAATGTAGCTTCGACACGATTAATTCTGGGCGAGGGATATGCCGGTGAGGTCATCAATTCATTTGGTAATTTTGTCGTCAAAGGCAATTACGTTGTTGGTTTCATCATCTTTTTCATTCTGGTTATTATCCAGTTTGTCGTCATCACGAAAGGCGCTACCCGAATTTCTGAGGTAGCGGCCCGTTTTACTCTCGATGCCATGCCCGGAAAACAAATGGCCATTGACGCCGATTTGAACGCCGGGTTGATATCCGATGACGACGCTCGAAAGAGACGATTGGAAATCAGCCGGGAAGCGGATTTTTACGGAGCGATGGACGGCGCCTCCAAGTTTGTGCGCGGAGACGCCATTGCCGGTATCCTGATAACCGTGATTAACGTCATTGGCGGTTTCATTGTCGGTATTGTCATGCGCGATCTCAGCGTTTCTCAGGCTCTCAAGACTTATACCCTGTTATCGGTCGGTGATGGACTGGTGACGCAGATACCGGCCTTAATCGTTTCCACGGCGGCTGGTATTATCGTTACCCGCTCCGCGGCTGATAACAATATGGGTAAGGATTTGACCAAACAGCTCGGATTACAGCCGCGAGCGATTATGGTGGCTTCCGGCGTTATCCTGATATTCGGAGTAGTTCCCGGTATGCCCACTCTGCCGTTTGTAATTCTTGGTACGGTTCTGGGGGTTGTCGCCTTCATGATCGAGAAAGGTAACAAAGAACAGGCGAAACAGAAGAAACTGGCTAAAGAACAATCCGAAGAAAAATTGGTCGAAGAAAGAACCGAAGACCTTCTCAAAGTCGATACCCTGGAAGTTGAGATCGGATATGGATTGATACCGATGGTCGATACTAATCAGGGCGGCGACCTTCTCGATAGAATAAGCACCATCCGAAAACAATTGGCGATAGATATGGGGATGATTGTTCCAGCCATTCGGATACGTGATAATGTTCAACTCCAGCCCAGCGAATATGCCTTCAAGATTAAAGGTCTCGTCGTTGCCAAAGCCGAATTGATGCCCGATCACATAATGGCGATTAATCCCGGATATATTGAAGATGAAATTGAGGGGTTTGATGCCGTCGAACCGGCCTTCCAACTCAAAGCGCGGTGGATTGTGCCCAATCTTAAGGAAACGGCCGAGGCTAAGGGATACACCGTCGTTGAACCGTCGGCCGTATTGGCAACCCATCTAACGGAAATTATCAAATGCAATGCCAGCGAGATTATTTCCCGACAGGATATTAAACATCTCCTGGATACTTTGAAAGAAGATCAGCCGACTCTGGTTGAAGGCGTCGTTCCGGAAGTCCTTTCGCTGCCGACGATTCATAAAATTCTGCAAATGCTGCTATCGGAAAGAGTCCCGATTCGAGATCTGGGAACGATCATGGAAACGGTCGGCGATTATGCCTCGATCACCAAAGATGCCGAGGTTCTCTCGGAATATTGCCGCATTTCTCTCAGACGGCGCATATCGGATATGCTCAAAGATGATAAGGGCAAAATACATTGCTTCACATTATCGCCCAGCGTTGAGCAACTCCTGGCCGATTCCATTCAGAACACCAAACAAGGAATAATGATAGTTATGCCGCCGGAGGTTAGCGAGCGGCTGATAAATGAAACGGTCAAACAGGCGGAGCAGCTATCCACGGCCGGACATCATCCGATTTGCCTGACCTCGCCCAATATAAGATTGGCTTTCCGCAGGCTGATGGAAGTATCCCTGCCGCAGTTGACCGTGGTCTCTTACAATGAAATTCACAGGGACATAGAATTAGTCTCATGCGGATTAGTGGAGATGCAAAATGATAGTTAAATCATTTGCCGCCGATACGGTGGCGGGAGCTTTGAAAAAAGTTCGCAGCGAGTTGGGTGGGGAAGCGGTAATTCTCCGAACCCGAAAAATTGAAACCGACCGGCAAAGACAGATGGGCGGTCGAGTTGAAGTAACAGCTTGCGTCGATAAATCGGGCGACCGAGCGACTCTGTCTGAACCTAAGACAATCCAGGTTCAAAGACCGGTTCATGATATTCCCACAAAAGCGATCAAAAACTCGAATGCCTCATTTCCGGCCGAAGCCATTACACATAAGCTCGATTTCCTCATGGATTTATTCCAGATGCCTATAAGACGGCAAACCTATTCCCGGAATTTTTCAAGAATATTCTCGGCAATGATCGATGCCGATATCCCGGAATATTACGCCTGCGAGATAACAGACAAATTGCGGGACAAAATGTCGGAATCAGCCGAATTTGATGATCTCCGTTCGATGGCGATTGATTTAATATGCGAAAATTTGCCTTCTCGAAAATCCGAACAGCGGTTTAAAATCGGTGATAGAATTGTTTTTGTCGGTCCTTCCGGCTCCGGCAAAACATCAACTATGGGCCGTCTGGCCGGTCATCTGATTGCTAATGAAAAATTACCGGTAAACTTGACGTCTCTCGATCAAGTGAAAGTCTCCGCACCGGAGGAGTTTCATATTTACGCTGATATACTCGACGTTGATTACTTCGACATGCCGCGGCATGTCGATAAAGGGCTTCTTGATTCACTGGGCAAAGACAAAATAACAATCATTGATACTCCCGCCCTAAATCGATACGACACTCAATCAATCGCCTTGTATGCCGAAAAACTCGCTCGCATAAGAGCCGATCGGGTGGTTGGAATTTTCCCGGCGTGGTTCCGGGCATCGGATCTTATGGAATGTCTTTTGGCGTATCAACCGCTTGGTTTTACCGAACTGGCCGTGACTATGACCGATCAAACCCATCGCCTGGGAGGAATTTTGACGGCGTCGATACAAACCGGATTACCGATTGCAATGGTCGGCGCGGGTACCAAAGCCGGACAATTTGACGCTTATCCGGAATATCGACCGTTGGTGCAATCACTCTTCGGCAGAGGGGAGGGATTCTAAGATGTCAAATCGTTTGAACCTTAAAAAACCGCCCGAGCCGGGATTTCTCACAGCCGGAATGATATCAGTCGCATCGGGCAAAGGCGGAGTGGGCAAATCAATCATATCATATAATCTTGCCCGGGCGCTGTCTGAAAGTAAAAAAGTGCTATTGGTCGATGGCGATTTTCAAATGGGCAATATCGCTTTGCTATCAAATGTTGCCTCGGATTATGGTTGGGGTGATGCTTGTGGCGGCATTACTGAGATTGAAAATTGCGTAATCAAAGCCAGTGATAGGTTGGATATCCTGCCGTCGGCCGGCGCTAAGACGGAAATCAAATTACCGGAAATTAACGCCCTCGCAAAATCAATGGTTCGCCTCCGGGAGATGCTTGACAATTATGATTTAATAATTATCGATACGGCTTCCGGAATATTGCCTCAAACCTATCTGATACTAAACGCCGTTGACAAAAATATATTAATCACGACTCCCGAATTGACATCTTTGACCGATACCTACGCCCTTTATAAAATCCTGATTACCAATAACTCCAATCTCGAAGTAGCTCTTCTTATCAATCGCGAAGATCGGTTGGAGGATATTAAATATATTTACCGGAAGTTTACGGCGATTACAAATCAATTCCTTAAGATAAATCCATCCTATCTGGGTTGGATTCCAAACGATAATACCCTGGTTGATTCGGTGGCGATGCAAAAAAGCGTTTTCGATTTCGCCCCCGATTGCCGCAGCGCCCGCCAATTTATGGCTCTTACCGGGCTACTGGCGGAATCTGAAATCACTGAAAGTTTTGATAGCAAACCCTTAAGCTTAAGCCCGCAAGGGGCCGATATAAAGGAATAGCAGACAAATGATTAGCACAGTCAAGGATAAAAGACAACGCGGGATTGCCAAGGCCGCAGAAGCTAAGCCGAAGGATGACAAGAAAACCGCCGCCCAGAAGGAAAAGGCAAAGCGCGACGCGGAAGCCAGAAGAGAATGGCTCCGATACCAAAAGTGTCAGGATCCTGAAATCCGCCGCAAGCTCTTGAATCGTTATTTGCCTCTGGTGCGAAATGTCGCCGGACGGATGGCGATAAATTTCCCTCGGTCGGTGGAATTGAGCGATCTGATCAATACCGGAGTTATCGGCCTGACGGAGGCTTTCAAGAAATTTGATCCCGACCGGGGCGTCAAGTTCGAGACTTATGCCGTGCCCCGGATAAGAGGAGCTATTCTTGATGAATTGCGGGCTCTCGACTGGGTGCCAAGATCGACCCGAGCTAAGGCTAGAGAAATTGAGCGGGCGCTATTGGATTTTGAAAATAAAATGGGCCGGGCGCCCAACGATGATGAACTGGCTAAGAGCCTGAAAGTTGATGTACAGGAATTGCATTATGCCCTGGAAGATGTTTCCAAAACGGCTCTTCTATCTCTGGATGAATTGATTTTCAGGGAGGAAGATAATCGCCAGGTTCCGCGCATTGAGACTGTCGAAGATGGAAAAGCCAATACGACGCTCAAAAAGCTTGAGCGGAGCGAGCTCCAGGCGTTTTTAGTGTATGCCATAGAGAAATTGACTGAGCAGGAAAAATTAGTGATCGCTTTGTATTACTACGAGGAATTGACGCTGAAAGAGATAGGCGAAGTAATGAAAATATCGGAGTCCCGGGTTTCTCAGATTCACACCAAGGCGGTTCTTAAGTTGCGAGGAATGGTTCGCGAGAAATTCGGTCTCACCTAAATCCGCCAAAATCCGGCGGGAGGAGGTGTTATGGTACGTCCCATCGATTTGCAGGATAACCTGGCCAAGACCCAGGCTGCCGAAAGGATGAACCAGATCCAGAAATCTCACGGCGAGATGGGGCAGAGGCAGGTTGCCGACGCTCTCAAAGAACAAGCCGCCGCCGAAATGGAACGAACACGTGAGACACAGGAAACGGATATGGTAATTATTAGAGGCGATAAGGAAAAAGAGAAAAAAGAAAAGAAGCGGGATAAAAAGAAAAATGATGAGACCGCCGAAAACGATAAAGAGCAGTCGGGTCACCTTGATTTAACAGGATAGGAAAAAAGGAAGTAACAAAATGGATTTTTCACAGGATGTGTTAATTGAATTCGGCCTGAACCTGGCCGGGTATTTGATGGTGGCCATGCTTGTTTTACTGCTGGTCAATCGTCGCCAGGCTCGCAAAGATGGGAATGCGACAGAAGATAACACCAATCGCGTAAAGACGCGGACACGACAAAAAATTGATGCCTTAACTCAGCCCAATCCGGAATTTATGTCGCTCAAAAAATCCCGCGGTGCGGCCTCTCCCTTAGATGAAATCGTCGAAAAGCAAGCGGGGCATGAAGAAAATATAATTCCTGTATTTACATCTGACGACCGGCAGAAAAACAGGCGAGAAATTTATCGACAGGCGCGCAGATTAATGGCGGAGGGAAAGTCAAATCATGAATTACTGGAGCAGCTCCCGTTGACAGAAGATGAATTGGAATTGATATCAGCCGTTGGAAATGCCTGAATATTTCCGGAGAAAAGAAAGGAATAAAAAATGGGCATGGATTCACCTTTATTTTTAACGAAAATTGAATGCCCAGTATGCGGGACGATTAATGAGTTTGAGACCATTAGAGTCGGCGCATATACCGAGGGGGAACGACAGACGGATTTTTGTCCGACTATCATCAAATGGCGCAATCCGCGTTATCAAAAGTATCATCCCTTACTGTTTTTCACGGTCACTTGTTCCAAGTGCTTCTACACTCGTGAATTTAACAACGCTTACAAGGAATGGAGTAAAGATAATAATTTCAGGATCTACCGCCAGAAAGTTATTAAAGAGCATCATATGGAAGAGCTTTCCTCCGGTGATTCATTTGTTAATGTGATCGGTCAGTCAATCGATCATGAAAAATATCCCGATGAAAGCGCCATTTTGAAGATGTCTTTGGCCGCTTATGATGAATTACTCTATGATCACCCGGCTCATCTTGATCTGGGAAGATTTTATCTGAGAATCGCCTGGATGTTCCGCTTTATGAATGCTGGCAATGCGACCGTGGATAAAGCCCCTCGACCGATGCATATCGATGACATTGAAAGAGCCATTAATGATTTGAATAACTGGATGACGGGACTATCTCGAAACACCGAATACCTGATAAACGCAGTCGATGCTTATTGCGTCCAGGTGGCCGGAAGCAATAGCGAGATTGAATCCGAAAAGGAGAATTATACTCAATTAATCGAAAGCCTGAAAGATCTGGGTTCAAACGGAACGGCTATCTTAAACGATCTCAAGGTGCAATTGAAGGTATCAAAAGCATCCGCGGGTGTAGTGGCAGGTTCAGGTTCCGGTGAAGCATTTTATAACTGCGGGAGTTTTTCCGAATTTTTATCCGGGTTGAGACGTTATTGGGACGGTATCGCCTGTTCCGAAATGGAAGCGATACGAATAGCGGTTAAATACTATATCGCCGCCTTTGAATCCGGTAAACAGATTGCAAAAGGGAATCCGACTCTTCAAGCGGCATATTTGATCGCCGAATTATCCCGTCAGATTGGTGATCATGACACGGCTCGCCAGTATTTCAACAACACTATTAAAACAGGGCAGGAATTTATTAACGAGATTCGCGGCGATAGAATACGTACCGCTCTGGCTCGGAAAATACTTGAAATGGCGATGAAACAAGGAAAGAAAAATCTGGCTGAGGCAAAATAGTCAATGGCATTATCGACGAAAAAAACCACAGCGAATAAGGTCCAGGTGTGGGAACGCCTGCAAATAGCCGTGGGTGAAACCGGTAAAGAGGGTATATATTCGTGCCGTGTTATGGACATAGAAAATAGAAGACTGATTATAAGTCGTCCCGAGTTTATGTACGGCGATAGTCTTCTGGCCAACAACAGGATTGTTTCGGTTCGCTTTACCCGCGCCGATGCCGCCTATTCGTTTAGGGCTCGTCTCAAAGAACTACATCCAAAATCGCCCGAAACAATGCACCTAACGGAACTGGGGCGAGTTCAGAGATTGCAGCGGAGGAGATTTGTACGACTTGATAAAATGATGCCGGTAAAATATTTCGTGCCGAAACGCCCTATTAAAGAAACGCTGGATATCTCTAAAGTCAAATATCTCGACAGCAAAACAATAAATATCTCGGCCGGCGGCTTATTGATGACGACTGAAGAGAAAATCAATCTTAATACGCTAATGGTAATTGACCTGACGCATATCAATATAAAAAATCTGCCATCATATGTAATTGCCGTTTGTCGGCAGGCTCGTCATAGCGACAAGAGGAAATGGATGACGGGCGTGGAATTTATTTTGGCCGAAGACTTGCCGAAGTTTCTCCGCAATCCTGAATTATCCTGTATTCCTGACAATCTCAAAGATTTTTATGATCGCCGACAGAACGAACTTGTATCCGAGTTATTCAATGAGCAACTGGAGATGAGGCAAAAGGGGATAATTTAACATGACGACCGGGAATGGAATAAAGCTTAATCGTCATCTGATTGAAGAGCTGCCGTTGCTGATACAGAAAGATATTACTATTAAGCTCCCCGGTACGAATAATGGAAATACCGTCTATACGGCAAAAATATTATCGGTCGATGATAATCAATTGCAAATAAATCTTCCGAAGAATATTGATGGTAACGGATATTTAAGAACATCGGCGCGAGTATTGGTTAATTTTGTTCTAAATGGTGTTTTGTATGAATCCGGAGCCGATTATATCGCGGATAATAATGCCGCTCGCATTCTTATAATTGATAGTGATATTATCAAGGCGAATCGTCGATTAACCCAGAGATTACCGCTTATTATTGAAACAGTTTATACTCCGATTTCCGATTTGAGTATGTCGTCGGGGCAATTCAGTCATTTGAGATGGAAGAAATGTCAGACGGTTGATTTCTCAAGTGGAGGAATATTGCTATCAACTTCACTGCAAGCGGATGTCGGTTCATATTTCTTATTAAATCTCGAAATCGACATGTTAGCCGGTCCGTTGTTTGTATTCGGACAAGTGCGCTGGTCGGCTAAATTGGGATATGGCAAAAGCGGGTGCAGTTGCGGGATAATGTTCATAACCGCTGACAATTTACATAATCATTTTTCCCGGCAGGCGAGGACGGCATTACCGCCCATAATGCTTGCTTTTACAAACCAAAAGCAACAAGAGCTTGGAAAATATTTAACGAAAATAAGTGAAAAAAAGGATAAAGGAGTTTAGGATGTCAGCAACCAAACACACCGGTAAAGGGTTACCGTCAACGACAACGGTCGATTTTGAGATTCGCGCGCCCTTCAAGATTATGGAGGATAATCGTCGTCGCTTTATTCGCATCGATATTGACGCACCGGTTTCGTATCAATCTATAAAATCGGACGATGGGTTTTGGCCCACGGGCGACGGTCCTTCCGGCGAGGGCGAAATCATCAATATTTCGGCTGGCGGGATACTGATGTTTATCGAACAACCCCTTTTGGAAAATACCATTCTGTCGATGTCCCTGCGCCTCGAAGGATGCGAAACGATTGATAATATCCTGGGTAGAGTCAAGCGGGTTGAGATGGATTCGGGTGGATACCTTGTCGGCGTGGAGTCGATTACCCGCGAAAAACTCAACGACAATATGAGTCAAATCGAATTGGGACAGCTATCCACTGATCTGTCGTCATTCACCGAGCGGCTCAGGAATTTGCTCAATAATTATATTTACTCAAGGAAATTAAATGAAACCGATGACGCCTAAAATATTAACGGCGCTAATAATGGTCGTACTCTGTGTCAATGCGGTGGCAGTGGCACAATCGGACCAGAGAACCATATCGATTGTTATAGAAAAGCAAAAAAGCGATATTTATGACCTGGCATTAATTGACCGGTTGGTCGAAAAGCTGTCGATGCAAATGAATCTCAAAGTGATTGTCTCCGCGGAAGACAGCACTTTGCCGACTCCTCCGAATGAAAGGTTTAATCTCGAACGATTATTGGAATGGGGACACGAATGCGGCTCGAGGTATTTAATATATTTGCGGTTGGATAATAGAGAAATTGTAACTCGCAAGCGCACTTCAATTCCCTACATATTGAATCGTTATATTGTCGAGGGCCAGGTTGACGGCATGTTTAGCTTTATTGATTTAAATCGCGGTAAAATTATCAGCACCTGGAAATTGAAAACGAGAATTTCCGGTCCAAGACAATGGCAGTTGGCTGAAGATTAC
This sequence comes from Candidatus Zixiibacteriota bacterium, assembly GCA_036480375.1. NCBI lineage: Bacteria > Pseudomonadati > Candidatus Zixiibacteriota > Candidatus Zixiibacteriota bacterium. The sequence continues at coordinate 42,124 of JAZGGI010000022.1, read as the reverse complement.
CCCGATGATCCTGATCTACATATGTCAGCCCCTCAAAAAATAAGATTTTTGCGAAAGTTGGAAGATAAAGCGGCATCCGAAATTGTTACCGAAATTAAGCCACATCTAAGAGGCAGATAGATTGAACACACTTGAGATAAAAGAAGAGGTTTCAAATTTTTGGAGTAAAATCGAGCTGGTAGCCGAGATTTCCAAAATCCTGCGGGATAAACCGACGAGCAGAAAATCTCTATTAAAAATTCTGGATTTAATAGCCCAAATAATTCCGTTCGACTCTGCCACTATGTATCTTTTCAATAAAGTTCAAAACGAACTCAAAGAGGTTGCTACTCGCGGTAAAACGGTTAATGTCCTGGATTTTTTGCAGTTCGGGCAGGGGATGGGATTGGCCGGTTGGGCCGCAAAACAAAAACAGCCTCTGTATATTCCGGGTCGTGAACCGGGAATTGACCATGTACGTAAACACCACGATGGTATTTTAATTTTGCCCCTGTTGATGGATGATGAATTAGTAGGCGTCTTGTGTTTTTCCGACAGTACCTCCAAATCCTTTAATACGAATCGGAGGCGATTTTTAGAAATAGTTACTGACCAGATTGCGGTATCGCTGGAGCGGCTAAATTATTTGAAACAGCTCGAACAAAAAAACCTGTACCTTGAACAAACCCAGACTCGACTAAAAGAAGCCCAGGCCCAACTCATAGCTCAGGAGAAATTAAAGGCAGTCAGTGAATTGGCCATATCAGTCAATCATGAGGTCAACAATCCTTTGTCCACCATTGTAGGTAACGCCCAGATCATAGAATTGGAGTCGGCGGATTTGCCCGAAAAGATAACCAAACGCGTCAATGCCATTGTCGACGGGGCTCGTCAAATATCGTTAATAACGCACAAATTAATGAAAATCGATCGCCTGGTTTCTGAACAATATACGCGTAATAATAAGGAAACCATGCTCAATCTTGATAAAAGCTCGGGAATTGAATAATGCTAACTGAAGCAGAAAATATTCCCATACTTGATAGCTATATGGGTGAGCATCAATGTCTGGAAAACTGCTTTGACGCCAATTGCGTCGGAGTGTTTTTTATAGATACGTCTCGCTGTCTGACCAGGCTTAATCGCCGAGCGATTGAGATCTTTGGCTTTGAATCGGTCGAAGAGGCTCATGGCAAACCGTTGGCGCAACTGGAATTTTTCCTCTCCTCAACTATTATAGAGCGTATTCGAAACCTGTTCAACACCGACGGACATTTCAAGATTGATTGCTTCCCCGGCACAAACCTGACCGGGCATTTTGCTTATTACAGCCTATCATGTAACTGTGCCTGGGATAAAAGCGGAAATATAGCGGGTGTTTTCGGCATTATCGATGATGTAACCGAACAGGAGAAAAAACATCAGCAATTAAACAACCGGATAAATGAGTTATCAATTGTCTCTCAAATTACTCAGGCTGTCGCTTCGGCAAGGGATACCGATGAAATCCTGAATATTATTTTGACCGCGGTGACAGCCCGGCAGGGATTGGGTTTCAACCGAGCCTTTTTATTTATGTTGAATGAAGATGGAAAATTCCTGGAGGGGCATCTGGCGGTCGGTCCGAATGATGCCGAGGAGGCCGGGAAAATTTGGGCGGCGTTGGAGAGCGATGATCGCACCCTGGTCGAGACTTTGTCGATTTATCGTGATAATTTCCAGGACGGCGGTACTCTCAATGATCGCTTTCGGGCCCTGCGAATCAATCTGACGATGGATTCATTGTTTACAAAAGCCATCAAAGAAAAAGAATCAATTGTCATTGATTCTGACGACGAAATTGATGATATAACCCGGCGATATTTAAGCAAAATGGGTGATATCCGAGTAGCGACGACTCCTTTAATCTCACGAGACCGGGCGATTGGACTTTTAGTCGTTGACAACGCTATAACGGGGGATACCATAACCGATGATGATAGGCGCTTTTTGAAATTAATTGCCGATCAAACTGCGGCGGCGGTGGAGCGTTCGTATTTATATAAAGATTTGAAAGATAGAGCTCTGGAATTGGAAGACATGAATAAAAGGTTGGCCGCAACCCAGAACCAAATAATTGAAGCCGAGAAGATGTCGGTTATTGGAGAAATAACGGCGGCTGTTGCACATGAATTGCGCAATCCTCTGACGATAATTGGCGGTTTTGCTAACTTGATGAATAAACACCAACCGGTCGACTCCCCCGATACAGAATATCTAAATATTATTGTCTCGGAAACGCAAAGGGCCGAAGAAGTATTGACCGATGTTCTTGATTTTTCCAAAGCTTCCCGAACCAGGGATGCTTGTCTCGATCTCAATCAACTGATTAAAGAATCAATAAATATGCTTACGGTCAGGCTGGGGCAGGGCAGAAGTCGGGCCAAATTGTCATTGGGTGAATCAAATCTTCCATTCTGGGGAAATTACGATCAAATGCTTTATGCCTTTTACCAGATATTTCAAGTTATAATGAATGATTTTGATGGTTCCTTGATTCCGATAGTAAGCACCTGCGTTTGCGATAACACTCTGCGGATGGAATTGAGTTTTGAAAATTCCAAAAATAATGAAAGTCAGATAAATAAAGAACTCCGATTGTACTTCGGCGCCAGTAACAGCACTAAAAGGTTATCGTTGATCGTCGCTGAGGAAACTCTTAAATACCACGGCGGGATTTTTGGAATTGAATCAGACGCTCATAGCGGTCCGATTCTCTATATCCATCTTCCCCGGCGTGAGGAGGCTGAAAATGCCCAGAATAATGATAGTTGACGACGAAACCTATATTCAGGTTTTATATCGGAAAGAATTCGAATCGGAGGGATATATCGTCAAAGCGGTATCGAACGCTGAAGACGCGTTGTCTTTAACTGAGGAATTCTCTCCCGATATAATTATCCTCGATATCGAACTGGGGGATGTCAACGGTCTCGAATTGTTAAAGCAATTTAGAGAAAAGCAGGCTAATTGTTCGATTATTCTGAACTCCGCTTATTCGACCTATAAGTCTGATTTTCAATCATGGCTGGCCGACGCTTATTTGATGAAATCATCAGACCTGGCCCCGTTGAAAGATAAGGTAAAAGAATTACTGGCCGAGGATGCTTGTGGAACTAAATAGCGACAAATCATCGAAAGATGTTTTGATACAATTAGCCGAGCAGGTTGAATCATTGGCTGACGATGTTAAACTGCAGGCGCTAAATTTGGCGATTACCGTGGCCCGTATTCAAAATAAGGAGGCTACTCTTAAGGAAATGCAAAGCCAGTTTACTGAATTAATCTCTCAATCAAATCAATCCTCAGCGCGGGTAAAGGAAGTTTTGGAATCGTTTCGAAATGAACGGGCAATGCTCTTTAGTCTTCCGTCATCATCTGAAGTGATTGAGAAAAGAGGAGCCTATGACAAAATCGAGGCCTCCTTAATACATGTCTATAATTTAAGCCAGGAAATAATGGAAACGTTAACCAAATTAAAAAATCAGAAGCAGGTCAATTAAAATGTCACGCAAAGCCAAACCAATATCCATTCCATCGAAAACCGGGAAAAAATCAACAGGAAAAAAGTCCTCAACGGCTAAGGAGCGAAAGAAAGAGACGAAAACCATTGCAAAGAGGAAAAAGGTAACCGCTCCAAAAGCGGGAAAAACCAAAAAGAAGATTGAATCGATACCGATTGAATCAGGAGTTTTTGAGTCCGAACAAGATATAATTCACGCTGAGTTCGATCAAAATATCACCGACAAGGCCAGCGTTGAAGAGCGAGAAGAAATGGTCAGGGAAGAAATTGTCCCCGCGCCCGTCGATAATATAAGTGCGGACGATCAGGGTATTAATGAACCGGAAATCACGCAAGATGAGAATCTGAGCGATGAGGAAATTCAACTGGTGTGTTTTAATCTCAATTATGAAGAGTTTGGGATTGATATAAATAATATCAAAGAAATCAACCGTTCCGCGGAAGTGACAAAGATTGTAGATGCCCCGGTCTATGTCAAAGGCGTCATCGATTTGAGGGGAAGCATCATTCCGGTGATTGATTTACGCACTCGAATGGGGTATCCGGAGCAAGACGATGATAAAAACACGAGGATTATTGTTCTGGATTACAATAATAATTTGGCAGGTATCAAGGTCGATGCCGTAACGGAGGTCGTTAGGCTTAAGAGTTCTCAGGTTGAAAATGCGCCTGAAAAGGCAAAAACTCAGGCATCGCGATTTCTAAAGGGTATTTTCAAGAAAGAAGATAATTTGATTTTAATCATAGATGGTCAAAAGCTGACATAGTGAATTTGATAGCAATTTAATGATTAATACAAAGCGGGTATACCATGAATGAAATGATTCAAAAGCTAATCGATAAGCGGGCAGGGGAACCGATTAATATACTTATAGTTGATGATGAAGAAAGCGTCCGGAACGTTTTTGTCGATTTTTGCAAAACCTCACCACTTTTTAATGTCGATGCGGCTTCAGGCGGTATGGAAGCCATCGAAAAGGTCAAGAATACCAATTATGACATAGTTACTCTTGACCTGGTTATGCCCGAGATATCAGGATTGGACGCGATCGAAAACATTAAAAAATCGCGGCCCCATCTTCCCATTGTGATTGTTACCGGTAATGCCACCGAAGAATTGATTCGGCAGGCGGGAACGATGGGTGGGTGTCGAGTACTGCGAAAACCGGTAAATTTAGACGATTTTATTGCCGAATTGGCCGATTTGGCGATAGAAAAATGTTAACTCTTATAAGCTCAACTTTTTAACAATTTTCCCGATTTAATATAATTAGGGTGTCTCTTTTAATGCGTTATAGACTATAGGTCAGGAAAATATGAATGCTGAATGCAAAATTTTGGTGGTTGATGATGAGGAAATGCTTCGTAACCTGCTTGTGAAAATTCTTGTTCAGGAAGGGTATGGTGTAGATACTGCCGAAAACGGCGAGGAAGCGTTAGATAAACTCTCTCAGGGAACATACGATCTCCTTATTTCCGATATTAAAATGCCCAAAATGAATGGGTTTGAGTTGTTAAAAAATGTCCGCAGCAAATATCCATCGATCGGAGTGATTATTATGACCGCCTATGGGGATTCATATAGCGTCAAGGACGCGTTGCTGCTTGGAGCTGATGAATATATTACTAAACCGTTCAAGAGTTTTGAGATAAATCTTATAGTTGAACGTGCCTACTGGAGATTGATGTCCGGTCGAGGGAATATATCAAGAGAAGGCTAAACCGAGGATCATATATTGAATCAAGCCACTGACCAGAAGAAAAATGGGGCTGATTCCGCTCTTTCGGAATCGAATATAAGAGTAACAATTGTACCCGATAAAATGACCGCAACCATAAGAATTCCCTGGCCGTCGGAAGATAATCCGCCTCCAACCCCGGATGAAATCAAGCAGGCTCTTAATACCCATAAAATCTCTTTTGGGATTGATGAAGAACTCATTGAGAAAATAGTAACTGATTCACTATATGATCAGGATATAACTATAGCGACTGGAAAACAGCCTGTAAAGGGATTAGATGCTCAATTAGAATATAAGTTTGAAGAGATCCAAAAATTACAGCCCAAGGAAGACGACGAAGGCAGGATCGACTACAAAGATATTAGTTTTGTTCGATGCACGGAAAAAGATCAATTACTTGTCGTAAAATCACCAGCCAACGAAGGGATTCCCGGGACAAACGTTCTCGGTGAAAAAGTCTCAGCCAAAACGGGCAAAGATATCAAATTACCAGCCGGGCAAAATACTCGCATCTCTGACAACGGATTGGAATTGTACGCCGATTGCAATGGTTCTCTGGTGACAAGCGGAAGACGGATCAACGTTAATGAAATACACATAATTGGCGGCGGGGTTAATACCAAAACCGGTAATATTAAGCATAATGGCTCGCTTATAATTAAAGGAAGTGTGGAAGCTAATTATGAAGTAATCGCCAAAGGCGATATTGAAATATACAAAAATGTTGAGGATGCCAAAATCATCAGTGGGGGCAGCATAATGGTAAAAGGCGGTTTTTGGGGAAGTCGCAACGGCCTTCTCAAAGCAGCCACTGATGTTCATTGCAAATATGTCGATGATCAGATAATTGGGGCCGGGCACGCGATTTATGTTGGAGGCGAAGTATTTAATAGCCTCTTAACTGCCCATGAACGAGTTATCGTAAAGGGATCCAAGGGTCGAATCGTCGGCGGTAAAATAATGGCCGGAGATGAGATTAAAGCTACAATTTTGGGCTCGGAAGCCGGCACGAGAACCAAACTTCAGGTTGCCTATAACGCTGAATTGATGAAAAAATACCGGACCGTGATAAATGAAATTAAGCAGTTAAATGAAAACGAAGAAAGAGTCAATGAGGGACTTTACGCTTTTTATAGGCTGCAAATGGATGGTAAATTGGCGCCGAATAAGGAAGCGGCCCTAAAGAAACTGGAAGCATTTAAGAAAAATTTACCAGCACAAAAAGAAAAATTTGCCAAACAAAAAGAAGCATTAGAAACGAAAATCCAGCAAAATCAAAATGCCAAAATCATTGCGATTAAGAAAGTCTATCCTGGAGTGGTGCTGCATTTTGGTATCATTTATAAAGAAATCACCGATGAAATGGGTCCTTCGTTATTCCAGTTAAGTGGAGGAACTATCACTCATGGGGAATTTAAGCCCGGTAAAGGTGATTTCTGATTTCATTGGAATTTTCGAACAACTCATCCCAAGAAAAAAGTTGAAAATTCAGAAAATGTCGTTATATTGACGATTCGCGACGGAGAGGTGGCCGAGCGGCTGAAGGCAGCTGCCTGCTAAGCAGTTAACGGGGCAACTCGTTCCTGGGTTCGAATCCCAGCCTCTCCGCCATTGATTTTCCAATATGATAATCCTCTGTGCGGTAAACACTTATGAGGGTATGCCTCTTCATTTTAACACTAGAAACAACTCTACTTGATTGTTGTTCATTTTGCTTCCATTATCCCGGATGAAGGCATTAGTGCTGACTTGATAAATAAAAACCCGGTGGGATACACACCGCTGTATCCCACCAAGCTTGCTTTGGTCGGTCAATATCACCCAATCAATCGGTTCCCCCTCCAGGCTATTTCAGTAACATCATCCTTTTCGTCTTGACAAACTCACCTGCGGTTAGGCGGTAGAGATAGATTCCGCTGGCGACAGTTTGGCCGCTTTCGTCCTTGCCATTCCAATCAACCTTGTAGTTACCAGCCATTTGGTATTCGCTAACAAGAGTCGCGATACGCTGTCCGATGACGTTGTACACTACCAATTCCACATTTACGGCAACCTGTAGGTCATAGCTGATGATGGTTATCGGGTTGAACGGGTTGGGGGAGCAGTCATGGAGTGCAAAAGACGTGGGCAACTTCGCCTCCTTCTCTGCAGCTTGGACCCTTATGCCTACTTCAACCCCTTCCTGATTCACACCAATCGCCTCTGTAGTCTGAGCCTTTCCGGTTACTTCAATAACCGAATTGAGTCCGGCTGCCATGTGCCCTTTGCTTTTCGTGTCGAGCAGGCCGACTCGGTACCAGCCATCTGCTTCAGAGGCAAAGAGCTGGAGATTCGGTGTCAGGTTGGTGATTGTAGCTCCTTCTTCACAATCGATTCGAAGCTCCAGACCCTGCAGGTCGACCTCAGAATTGAGCACAATAGTGGTGTTGTAGCCATCATACAACTCTGTGATACAAGCCTCTGTGGTTGTCGGATTAACCTTCAAGACAGTTGGCATCGGCTTATACAAACCACTCTCGGGGCAGCAATCTTGAGGTTCTGGCCCTTCCTTATATATAAATGCAATGATATAATTAATATCCAAAATATTCACCAGATTATCACAATTCACATCACCTGCTATGGCATAGGGTTCTGGTTCCGGCCCTTCCTTGTACACGTAATTTATTAGATATACGACATCAAGTATATTGACGTTCCCATCCATATTGACATCACCCAATATGTGAGGGATATAACACGAGCCACACTGATGCGGATGGCCGGGACAACTATCGCAAACATCGCCGATGCCGTCCCCATCTATATCTTCCTGATTGGGATTATAATCGTCAACACAATTATCATCACAATTGGCGATTTCTCCTCCTGTACAAGGATTGTCGTTCGGATCACCGCTAAAGTCGCCATCATCAAGTATGCCGTCTTCGTCGGTATCAAGAGCCAATTCAATTACTACTGAGTTAAAAGCATTAACCATTCCATAGCCAGTATAAATATCATACCCTACCGTTGCATGACCAGTTGTTACATCATTTGCTCCATCAATTATTAATTGCTTTACTTGAGCAGGAGTTAGCGATGGGTCAATAGATAACAATAGGCCGGCAATTCCTGCCGCAAACGGGCAAGAACATGATGTCCCGTTAAACCACATAGTATAATAGTATTCAGGACCGGATGGAATGGTGCGTTCCAGAGTTTCTGATCTGGCAGTGGTTGGTAATATAGTAGGAGCGATAATGTCTAAACCGCTTCCATAAGAACTTCCCCACCAATGTTCTCTATCGCATGAAGTACTGAGATTATCAGCGCAAACATTCCAATTTAGGCAGGTACTAATACTACTGGATCTTTTTCTCTCACCACAAGGACTGGCTGCGCCAACCGCAATAACATTGGTGCATCCGGCGGGGTATGATAGTCCATTGCAATTAGTATTTCCCGCAGAGGCAAACAAAGTTACGCCTGAATTATACGCATAATTTGAAGCGAAGTCATATTCTGAACTGCTAGGTCCACCAATACTTATAGAAATAACATGAGCGCCATTATTTGCAGCATAAATCATGCCATCAGCGACATATGAAGCATATATCCACCCAGATTGATTCATAACACGAACAGGCATTACCGAACAACCGCCCGCAACTCCTGCAACACCCTTGTTATTATCTGCGATGGCGGCGGCAATCCCGGCCGTGGCAGTGCCATGGCCTTGAATATCAGAAGTATTGGAATTATTGTCGGCCACATTCCACCCGGGAACCAATCTGAGATCCGGATGTGGATCGGTACCAGTATCAAGAATAGCGATAATAATATTTTCATCTCCAAACGACCCCATTGCACTCCATGCCATATCAACATCGGCATCAAAATCAATTGAACCTACCGGGCTACCATCTTCATGATCACAACAACCCCCATTCACTGCGCCGGTGCAACTGCATCCACAATCCTGCATTTGTCCTTGATTGTCGTGCCCCCATTGCAGTGAATATAAAGTGTCGTTTGGGACAGTCATTAAATCTACCCGCCAATTTGGAGAAGCTGATTCAACATCTGCCAATAAAACTAAATCTGAAGCCAGCGATTCAATATCGGTAGATGTACTTACTTTACACCTAATTCTCCTATCCAATCCCATTTGAGCAGCCAATTCGATATTAGCTGGCTGAACTAATGGAAGGCTAACCTCAGTTAAACCTTGAGCCTGTAATAATACATCAACATCTGCCAATCCTGTTTGTGAGGCAGATTGAGAACCAGAGCGTAAAGTATATCCAGTTGAATTAGTTGCAGATGATGATAATTGAATTAATACCACGCCTGGTTGGTATAATTCTTCCTGGACGACAGGGTTCTCGGGTGCATTTGCAATCGCAATAGTCGGTATAATTAAAAACATTACGAGCAACATCCATTGGACAATTCCCAAACAAGATTTGTCTATTATCTTTGACATATTACCTCCCGTACGTTGAATTTTGATAATTACTTTCCAATTATTTTCTCAAAAACCCCCTTTTGAGAATTATTCCATAGAATTTCCTCCATTTAAAAAATTAAAAATATTCCCCATGCGAAGGGCGGAATTTGATTATGAGCTTTGTCCAATGAATTGGATTCCAGAAGGTCTCTATCTTCGCAAAAAGCGACAACAATAATTCTATCGAGTAATTTTTGAGTTATACGAATAGCTTGATCGAGATTTTTTGAGTGTGGAGATTTCATCAAATGCAAAATCATTTTCGCGCGGTTTTCATCATAGCTCTTATATAAATCGTCTCCAACCTTTTCCTTTTGCTGGGTCGATAATTTTAATAATTTTTCCGCTCTTGGAGGTTGCCCTATGGCTAACTCCAGCAGGCCATCTCTTTGGAATAAATAATAAAATTGTCTGAAATTATCTTCGTTTTGTAAATCATCCAGCACAAATAACTGATATGACCGGGATGTTTGATTGCGATGATACAGCCGGAAACTTACATAATTGCAGACAATTCCCCATTGGCATTCGGGGAGGTCATTTAAATAATCCCAGCACTGTTGAACGGCAGTTCTTCCCTGTGAGCGATCACGATCAACATTAGTAGACGGCCTCTTCAATTCTATAACAGCAACAGGATTTTTAATCCCGGAAGAAGAAAAGTGTCCTATGGCGCCGTCGGCAGTACCCCCATTAATGCTATATTGCGGTTCCAGTTCCCAGGTATCCAAATTATCTGAAAAGAGAGTATACCCCGGTCCTTTTCCGAAAACTTCCGCGAGAAATTCACCCTGTAAAGAAATTTCGTTTCTGGATTTTAGTTTTCCGCTTTCGCTTAATTTTGCCCATTTTTGAAAAATCTCGAACGATTCTTTAAAAGCATCATCGTCAACAGATAATTTTGTTATAGCCTCTTTGTTTAATATTCGGGGTAAAAACAGAGGGCGAAGCTGTCTATTCTCACCATACTTTGATTTATCTATTTCTTTAAAGAAACCTTCTTGATTTGCGGTCATTTATTCCTCAATTACGCGGTACCTGGAAATAAACCAAATTAATTTACGTATCACGGTTTTAGACTAATTGCCAAAGTAATACCATATATTGAAAATTGCAATGAATTAATACTACCATGACAACAGACCGGTGGCCCATTGTCCCCGTGAAATGGGCACGGGGGGGGGCCTGCATAGAGCATTTACAATTAACCAACCAATCTGATGTATTTTCAGAATTCATCCACATATGTAAGATGGTTTATAATGCAAATAAAATAAACACACCCCGCCCCGCTTCGCGGGATACCCCTCTCAAGACAGGCCGGGGGCTGGCAGGGGGAAAACCCATTAAGGACAGGCATGTGCATATCGTATTTACCATCGAGTTGATATGACCCAAAACGTTAATCTGAGGAAACAAACCCATTTTTCCAGCAAATGTGGACACATGCCGGTCATCAAATCTTTGGCCAAAAATCCGAGTCATCTACGCGACAGCCAAAAACAGGCCTTTGCCTGTCGTAATCACCACCGAGTTGATATGATCCAAAACGTTATTCTGAGGAAACAAACCCATTTTTCCAGCAAATGTGGACACATGCCGGTCATCAAAACTTTGGCCAAAAATCCGGGTCATCTACGCGACAGCCAAAAAGGGATGACATCCCCGACAGATGAAAACAGGCCTTCGCCTGAAAAAGGACAAAACGAACCCAATTCGCTGTAAGCATCAGACACATATTCCATTACAAGAGAATTTAGAAAAAATTAATGTGGATAACTCTTGTAATTTGGCGGGATCGCGGGGATCCCGCCCTGTGGGATGTGCCTACAATATATATCTACTCAAATCCTTGTCCTGTACAATCGATGAGAGTATTTCGGTGACGACCTCTTCGGTGATTCTGATTTTTTTATCGCAATCGGGAGCGTCGAACATAATCTCATCCAGCAAGGCCGTCATGACCGTATGCAGTCTCCGGGCGCCGATATTTTCCGCCTTCTCATTCACATCGGCGGCAATGGCCGCGATTTTATTGATGGCATCATCATCAAATTCAATGTGAACGCCTTCGGTGGCCATCATCTCTTTATACTGTTTGGTTAGAGCCGCTTTCGGTTCGGTCAGGATGCGGACGAATTCATCGGCTCCGAGGGACGTGAGTTCGACTCGAATCGGGAGTCGGCCTTGAAGTTCAGGGACCAAATCGGAAGGCGATTTGCCGTGAAAGGCTCCGGCGGCGATGAATAAAATATGGTCGGTGCGGATCATGCCGTATTTGGTCGTTACGTTGCATCCTTCGACAACAGGAAGGATATCACGCTGAACACCTTCGCGAGAAACATCGGGCCCGTGTTTGGAATCTTTGCCGACGATTTTGTCGATTTCATCGATGAAGACCATTCCCGATTCCTCGGCTCGTTCCAGCGCGACGGAAATCACTTCATCCATGTTGACCAGTTTGCCGGTCTCTTCGGCTTCGAGGATTTTACGCGCTTCGGATATAGCCAATTTTTGCCGTTTGCGTTTTTGGGGTGGCATGAGATTGCCGAACATTTCCCGGAAGTTGACGCCCATTTCTTCCAATCCCTGCGGTGTGAAGACTTCAATAACGGGCGAACCGGAATTAGATACTTCGACTTCGACCATGCGCTCTTCGAGCATCCCGTTTTCGAGCATGCCTTTCAACCGCTCCCGGGTACTGCGCAAACGGCTGCGTTCATCATCGGTCATTTCCGGTTTTTTGCCCGAAGTCGGCAAAAGCAAATCGAGAAGCCGCCCAGTCGTGCGGCGTTTGGCTTCTTCGGCAACCTGTTCGGCTTTTTCTTCTTTGATCATGTTGACCGAAAGGTCAACCAAATCACGAATCATCGATTCGACATCGCGGCCGACATAACCGACTTCAGTGAATTTTGAAGCTTCGACTTTCACGAACGGGGCTTTGGTCAGATTGGCTAACCGCCGGGATATTTCGGTTTTGCCGACTCCGGTCGGGCCAATCATCAAAATATTGGCCGGCATGATTTCTTTGGCGATTTCCGAATCAATGCTCTGCCGCCGCCAGCGGTTGCGCAAAGCGATAGCCACGGCTCGTTTGGCTTTGTCCTGCCCGACGATATATTTATCAAGCTCTTCAACAATTTCCCGGGGGGTCAGATTTTCTATTGCGAAACCGTTATTTTTTTTATCTGATGTTTCTATTTCCATGATTACTCCAAAGTCTCGACAGTGATATTAGAATTCGTATAAACACAAATATGCGACGCGATCTCAAGCGCTTTGCGGGCGATTTCGGGAGCCTCCAAATCGGTTTCGGATACCAACGCCCGGGCGGCGGCGAGAGCGTAATTGCCGCCCGATCCGATAGCGATAATGCCGTCATCCGGTTCGACGACGTCGCCCTTACCGGTAAGAATTAATAAATGATCGTTATCGGCGACGGCCAAAAGCGCCTCAAGATGCCGCAGGAATTTATCGCGGCGCCATTCTTTGGCAAGTTCCACCGCGGCGCGCATCAATTGCCCGGAAAATTCCTCGATCTTCTTTTCAAATAATTCAAAAAGCGTAAAAGCGTCGGCCGCCGATCCGGCGAATCCGGCCAGAATTTTATCGTTGTACATCCGGCGCAGTTTGACCGCCGATGTTTTCATGATCGTCTGTCCAAAAGTCACCTGCCCGTCTCCGGCGAGAGCGACTTTGTTTCCTCTTTTTATGCCGATAATTGTCGTGGCATGTAATTCCATATTCATCGTATACCTCTAATTTCAGGCTCGCGGATGAGCCTTTTTGTATGCTTTTTTCAATCGCCCGATCGTTACATGAGTGTATTGCTGCGTCGTTGTCAATGATTCATGGCCGAGCATCTCCTGAATAGCGCGAATATCGGCGCCGTTGTCGAGAAGATGCGTGGCGAAACTATGCCGGAGCATATGCGGCGTCACTTCCATACCCGATTTCAATCCGTATTCTCGCACAATCCGGTTTACGCTTCGCACTGACAAAGGTTCCCCGAAGCGGTTAATAAAAAGATAATCGCTTTGCTTGCTGAGAGATTCCAGCTTTTTCTCTCGCAGACGTTTGTACTTTGTGCAACTATTTAGCGCTGGCTGTCCCAGAGGGACGTTTCGCTCTTTACTGCCTTTGCCCAGGACCGAAACTAGGGACCGGTCAAAATCAATGGCATCAAGCTTGATTCCGGCCAGTTCGGCCCGTCGGATCCCAGCCGAATATAGAAATTCGAGCATGGTCAAATCACGAAACAGCTTGAACCATTTATTGAGCATTTCTTTATCGGTGCGCGGCTGTTTTGAATTTTTATTCGGCTCAAGAACATTATCGATTTGCTCAGGGGATAAAAACTGGGCCAGCTTGCGCGAATATTTTATTTTGGGGATTTCAAACAGATATGAAGCCGGGGCTTTTTTCTGTAACAGGTATTTTTGAAATGTCGCCAGAGCCGAGAGAAATCTTGAGATGGAGCGATTGCTGATTTTTTTTTCATTTAGCCGGGCCAGGCAGGAACGTAGTAAGACTTTGTTAAGTTCCGGTGATGATTTATCGGTGAATTTCTGTTCGATTAGATATTCGGAAAATCGAGTCAGGTCGCGGCGGTAGGAATCAATCGTATGCGGGCTGTACCTGCCCGATTTTTGCATCAGAGCGAAGAAATCAGCCAAATATTCACCGTAGTTTTTCATGGTGGCAAAGTAGATAATTGGGACGCTTTAATCAATGGGAAAATTGGGATAATACTCAAGCTTGCTCAATGCTCGCTATGTTCTACCTGCGAAATAGGTCTGATGGCAGTACTAAAACAGGGGGCGTCATCATTTCAAATAATATTTGCATAACTACAGCCCACAAAAAAAACCCCGGTCGAAAGCAACCGGGGCTATGGAAATTCGATGGAGTATATCTTATTGACCGGAAGGAATTGTACAAACTTCGCAGGTGTACCGCCAGGTTTCCGTTCCGTTATCGGCGGTGACGGTAGCCGTACCATCGTCGAAGGTCGCTTCAATCGTCCAACTGGAACTGCCGTTACCGATTGTCAGGCCGTTATCCCAGGTGTACACATGGGATAAAGTCATTGAAACGGTACCGGAAGAAGGACATCCGGATTTCCAGCCCTCATTGGTTTTCGCTACAACCAGATTGTCGGTATTGATGCTGAAACTGAAAGTATTGGTCATGCTCGAGTCACCCTGAACAAAATGAACGGAAATATTATTGTTAGTCGAGCTGGTAATCGTGCATTCGTTCAAATCCAGGCCGGAAATTTCGAACTCATTATGGCCGGCGTAGTCGGTATGAGTGACGTTTTGATTAACGGCGGTAAAGGTCCAGTTATCTATGACGTGAATATAATCGACATCGTAAGTAGCGGTTTCGACCGCAACATTATCGATTTCATAACGAACCGAATCGCGCAGACGAGATTCGTAGGTATTTCCGGTATTCTTGGCATAGACATAATGCCATCCGTTTTGGTATACGTGAAAGAGAGTGTCGGGATCCGTCTCGAGTGGAATTTCACCGGCCGGTACCAGATCGGCGCGGGTTTCAGTCGGGTCTCCCGGGGGAATCTGCAGATTCTCAAGGCCGTCTAAAATATCAGCGGCAAAATTATAGAGAACACTATCGATTTGAACCTGCATGGGAACAAATTCCGGATCATCATTATCCCCATAAGTAATTGTCGGGGTTGTAACGTTGTTATCATTTGAGGAACAACTGATCATGAAAGCTGTCGCGATGATTAGCATCCCTGCCAAAGCGGTAAATTTGCTGAGCCGCATATTAAACAACTCCTTTCCTTCGGTCAATTACCGCCCCAGATGCCGGAATCAGTGCGTCATGCAGAACAGCATGATAGCCTTTTGGATATGCAGCCTGTTTTCCGCTTCGTCGAACACAACGGAGTGAGGTCCGTCCATAACCTCGTCGGTTATTTCCTTTCCTCTCTCGGCCGGAAGACAATGCATTACCAGACAATCCGGTGAGGCCAGCTTCACGAGCGCATTATTGACCTGATATTGTTTTAATAATCTTGCCTTTTCTTCAGCCTTATCTTTCTGGCCCATTGAGGCCCAAATGTCTGTATAAATTACATCGGCGTCCCGGGCGGCTTCTTTAGGGTCTTCGGTCAGCATAATTTCTGAAATGCCAGCATTTTGCGCATTTTTTAATATGGTTTGATCAGGATGAGTGTCAGCGGCGGTTCCGATATGAAACTTCATTGGAATGCGTGTGGCAAGGTTTAGAAAAGAGTTAGTGATGTTATTGCCGTCACCCAGATAGGCTATCTTGAAATCATCCCGTTTGCCGCGATGTTCAAGCAGAGTAAAATAATCACCCATAATCTGGCAGGGATGAGTTAGGTCGGTAAGCCCATTAACGACAGGAACATCGGCGTGCTCGGCGAGTTGCTCGACGTCATTATGATCAAAAGTGCGAATCATTATTGTGGCTAAATAGCGAGATAGCACTTTGGCGGCATCGTATATTGACTCGCGTACCCCCAGTTGAATTTCCTTATCGGTGATATACAGGGATTGCCCGCCCAATTGCGCGATCCCGGTTTCGAAAGATATCCGGGTCCGCAGGGAAGCCTTGTGAAAGATACATCCGACCGATTTTCCCTCAAAAGGCTTGGGAGCGATTTCGCCTTTTTTCATTTTTTCGCAAAGGTCAAAAACTTCCCAAATTTCATCGGCAGTTAAATCCGTTATTTGGACGAAAGAACGACTCATAATTCACCTCAAATAAAATAGTTTACAAAATTGCCTTCAAATAACAGTTGGCTTGATTAAAGTCAAGGAAAAGTTATTCCAAAGACTCGATCCTACTAAAGGTTGCTATGAAATGCAGAGGATACATAAAGAAAATGGATATACTATCCCCAAGTTTTTGTTGACTTTGTTTGTCCTATTATTGAGTTTTGCGGCAGAGGCTGCAAGGATAACTCAAAAAACATAGAAAGGGGTTATGGGATGTTAAGAACATCACGGATTTTTATCGCAATCGTAATTTGCTTTTGTCTAATCGGGGCAGTTTTAGCTGAAACAAAATTTAGCTATGACGGCCAGATACGTTTGCGGGAAGAACTTGATTTCAAATCGTTCGCCGCTGAGCGTCACGGAAAAACATTCGCGGATTTACGGACCCGGGTAGGTTTGAAATTCGAGCCAACCGACAAAGCTCTTGCCTATATCCAATTTCAGGATTCGCGCCGACTGGGCGACCCGAGTTCGGGAGATTTATCGGCGACTGATAACGTCGATTTGCACCAGGCGTATTTTGAGCTCCATCAGGTCATCTGGGAATGGCTGTATCTAAAGGCCGGACGCTTTGAAGTGAATTACGGTAATCAGCGTGTCTTTGGCGCCGTGGGATGGCATAATGTCGGTCGCAGTTGGGAAGGCGGCATTACCTCGATTCGACCCGAAAACGCCCAAATTGATTTATTCTGGCTAAAAAAGATGGAGATGAATTCTGAAAATTATAATCGCGATTTTGATATCGTAGGCATCTACGGGATGTTCAAAAAGTACAATCTCGACCTGTTCGGATTTTATGAACTGGATGCCGACAGTAACAACTACTATCAGCAAAAATTAAAACGATTCAATGTCGGTGGATACTATCACCGCTCAATGGAGAACATATATTTTACGCTTCAAGGCAATTTTCAATTTGGCGAAATGCCCCAAGGCACATTGCCAGATACTACTTTGGTTCAGGATATATCCGCGTTTATGCTCAACGGCGAGCTGGGTTATAATTTTGAAGGCAAGGGTAAAGTTTATGCCGGTGTTGGTATCGATTATACGTCAGGCGATGACGGTGCGGATTCAACAAAATTCAAAGCATATGCCAATGATTATTATACCGGGCATAAATTCCGTGGATACATGGACTATTTTGTTCCATCCCCGGAGCATGGCTTAATCGACGCTATGTTCCGCGTTAAGGGCAGTCCGGCGCCGGATTGGTGGCTTGGATGTGATTTTCATTATTTCAAAGCGGCCCAGAATTACTTAAGTAAATCAGCCAGTCCTACCTTGACATCTAATATCGGTTTTGAAGTGGATTTGACGGTTAAAACTAAGGTCATAAGTGGCGCCACATTATCGGGTGGAATGTCGCTTTTTATAGCTGATGAGTATTATACTTTTGCCGGCCCAGACCGCAATACCGGAATGTGGTTGTACACAATGACGACTATAGATTTTTGAAATTAAAGAATGAAAAATAATATGGGAGGAGTAGAATGAGAAAGGCAATGGCAATTTATTTAGCCATTTTCGCGCTGTGTTTTTTGGCGACAGGTGTTTCCGCGGGAATAAGTGAAGAATCAGCCGCCTGCCTTGAATGCCATCAGGATCAGATGCCGGGCTTGGTTGCCGAATGGGGGGCCTCGCGGCATTTTGCCGGTGGTGTCGGATGTTATGAATGTCACCGAGCCGAAACCGGGGATCCGGACGCTATAGAGCACAATGATTATCTAATCTCAATAATTGTCTCCCCCAAAGACTGTTCGCGATGCCATGAAAGAGAATTTACCGAATTCGACCGCTCGCATCACGCCAACGCCGGGAAAATTCTCGGCTCACTCGATAATTTCCTGGGTGAGATAGTTGAAGGACCGGCCGCGGCTGTGAGCGGCTGTAACCAATGTCATGGTTCTATCATTAAAGTGAATGACGATGGTACTCTTGACGCCGCAACATGGCCCAATACCGGAATCGGACGACTTAATCCGGACGGTTCAAAGGGTTCCTGCACGGCCTGTCACAGTCGGCATTCGTTTTCAGCAAAGCTGGCGCGTCAGCCGGAGAACTGCGGCAAATGCCATTTGGGCCCCGATCATCCTCAGAAGGAGATCTACGAGGAATCCAAGCATGGTATCGCCTTTTATTCTCATATTGATCGCATGAATCTCGATAATCCTTCGTGGGTCGTCGGGCAGAATTATTCGGCGGCTCCGACCTGCGCCACGTGCCATATGTCGGCAACCAGGGATTTACCGATTACTCATGATATCGGCGACAGGATAAGCTGGACTTTGCGCCCGCCGATTTCACAATATGTTGATGCCAAAGCCAAAGCGGCCGGCAAAGAGGTTAAATCATGGCAGGATCGGCGCAATGATATGAAGAATGTCTGCGGCAATTGCCATACCTCGTCGTGGGTCGATAATTTCTATACTCAGTATGATAACGTTGTCAAGCTTTACAATAATAAATTCGCGATACCGGCGACTGATATTTACAATAAAATTCGCGGCGGCGGGCTTATTACCAATGACACCAATTTTGACGACGAATTGGAATGGATTTATTTCTATCTCTGGCATCATGAGGGCCGCCGGGCAAGAATGGGCGCCGCCATGTTCGCTCCCGACTATACCCAATGGCACGGTTTTTATGAAATCGCCGAGAGATTTTATATGGAGTTTATCCCCGAAGCTGAGGAAATTATTGAGCATGCTCTAAAAGAAGGCGGGGAAGAGGCTAAGATCGCTGAAGAGGCCAAAAAGATGATAGAGGATGTACTATCCTCTGATGACCATAAATGGTTTATCGGTCAGATGGATCCGGCGGAAAAGGCCCGGCGTAAGGCCGATTCGGAAGAATTTAAAAAGCGTTACGACCATTGATATCACTCCAATGGTGGACAGAGGAGGGCTCCCCCTACAAGCCCTCCTTTTTTTGTAGTCTGTGCAAAATTAGCACAACCTTCTACAAGTTGATATGGAAACAGATACGGTGGCAAACAGGAAAGAATTAAGTTGACTTTTTTGAATTACGACTTATAATGTCTTTATAGTCCTCATTGGTCTATAGAACAGTTAATAAATTGAGTTACATAAATCGGGGCTACTCCATTGGAACTGCATTTAAAGCATGCCGAAATTAGCTCTATAAATTGAGGTAACCGTGACATGTATAGTTCCGGTTATGCTGCGCTGTTTTACGGCGATGCCAATTGCAACGGCGGTGTTAAAGTGGCCGCCGCGGTCTGGCTGATTAATACAGTTTTCAAAGGCGGCCCGGGATCGTGCGAATGCAAATAAAATGAAAATATAAGAAAAAAATATCAAAATTTCTACCACCCTGGTAGGTGCGCTCAATTTATAATTATGGGAAAAAAGGTCGGTTATTTGAAACCGGCCTTTTCTATTGCTCGTAACAAAAGAAGAAATTATATTCACCAATATCTTTTGATTGGGGGAGTTTATGAATCGAATTTTCGGAGTCATTCTCGTCGTTCTGGGGACGCTATTTTTACTCGGCAAATTTCATATTGACCTCTTTGAGATGTTCTGGCCCAGCCTGCTCATTGCCGCCGGTGTTTATTTGATATATAAATCGACGCGCCGAAGCTCATCCGGCCATGTCCACGTCGAGGCATTTGGGGGATCCAAACGAGCCTGCCTTACGGGAAATATCCGCGGAAGCAATTACAGCTATTTTATAAACGATACCGATCTTGACCTGACCGGCGTCGAGCTTCAACCGGGCGATAATCATATGAGAGTCTCGACTTTTATCGGCGATATACGCCTGACTATTCCCAAAGACGCCGCGGTTCGGGCTCATGCCAGCAATTTCATCGGTGACGTTTTTCTTTTTGATAAAAGCTTTGGCGGGTTTATCACGTCGTGCGAGGACAAAACCCCCAATTTTGATTCCGCCGAGAAGAGATTGATCATAAATTGCAGCTCCTTCATCGGCGATATTAAAGTCTATCAATAAACAGCCGGGCTTTTTCATAATTCTCAATCCGGGCCCGGAAACCCGGCTCTTACACAATTCATGCGGGAAAGAAACCCAAAAGGCTTCTGCCAATTCCACCCCGTCATTGCGAATCCCCGTGGAACAGGGATGTGGCAATATTTTCTTTGTAGCGACAACTCTTGAGTTGTCGACTTGTCTGGTTCTTTTTCTCACCACCTCGAATGAGTAATCTTTGCCATTATTAATACAGATCGCCACGTCGGCCTTCGGCTTCCTCGCGATGACAGGTATTGGAAAAATCTTTGAGTTATCCACATTTTATTTTCCAAAATTCCTTGTAATATGTAACAGTTCTGTCGGTTAAGTCAAATTGACGTTGCTTTGATGTATCCAATTATCACTATTTTGGCAAATTTTTTTTCAAAAACGGCAAAATATTTTAATTTAAACTGACACTATATGTCACCCTGCTATACTATATTTTGCGTGCTCCTCGATAAGAAGAGCATCAGACATTCTTTAATGACGGGAAAAGATAAACAGTCCGTCTGAGGGGATTTGGGGTTTTTTTTTCTAATCATTAATGACTGGTGTACGTTCCCGTGCACCAGTCATTTATTTTCCGGGCAGTCGGGTAGGTCAAAATCCCTGCCGAAGGTCCTGAGACGAAGCCCTTTTAGGAGCGAAGTGACTGAGGTTTCGACATTGAAACAACTCGAGAGTTGTTCATACATTCTGTTTTTTTCTCCAGACAGGCGGATTTTTTATAAATTCATAGTGACACTATTTGTCACCCTACGGTACGATAATAGGAATATCTGTACGCTTTTTTAATCTGATGGACATCAGATTATCTCCGCGATGCCAAATCCGGGAGCCCACCTGAGGGGAGCGGGCTTCTGGATAATTTTATGAGTTTGCCTAACATTACGAAATCCATTATAATTCAGGCCGATAAACCAAAAGACTTTTGGAGGGATTGTGGATATAATAAGAAAATTGCAGGATATCAGGGATCCTGCCCTACCGGCTGAGAAGAGAGAAGGCTGCGCTTGGTATGCCATTCACTTGTCCAATAGATGCTCTGCTCTTAATCGCTCAATAAAGCTGGTGGAGACCCAGTAGATTCCCCAGGATCTCCCCTGTCCAGCGCTTACAAAGAACATGTATTTTCCATCGTGAGTAATCTGCGGGCTTACGTTAACGTGTGAACCGTTGATCTCGTTGCCGAGATTGATTCCGTCGGTCCAGGTCCCGTCGTTTTTCCTGAAACTGATACAAAGTCCGTTGTCGGTCGAAAACAGGAGATAGTCCATATCGGGCGATATAAAGGGACTATGCCCGACCAGTGTGGCATTTCCGAAGTGTTCCGTAATACGAACCGGTTCTTGATACCTGCCGTCGACGTACTCAGAGAAATACATGTTATCTTTAAACTCAGAAAAATACAGGTTACCATCCTTGTCTATCGAACACGGCCAATGAACACCAATCGCATTCACCTCATCCCCGACCGAGATAGGCGCAGACCAGCCCGAATCAACTCTCTCCAGGAACCAGTACTCCTCCTTAACATCCGGATCGCCGCCCGGCTCTTCGCCTGGTCTGAACGGCCTTGTCTTAATGAAAAAGAGGCGACTTCCGTCTGGTGAAATGGAGGGATCACGATCTAATTCAGCCACCACCGGATACGACCACCGGTTACTCACCATATGAGAAACCTTTACTGATCCCTCGGCATAATCCATCTCTGTCCAATAGGCCTCCTTTCCGTCCGGGGAGAATACTATGGATGAGTGGGCCCGGCTATAACCCGATACTATCCCCGGCATGAACAATTCAGGGATATCCCCCGGGGGTTGTTGCCCCATATACGGTCCCTCGATAACCGGAAACTGTGGCTCACCAGTATCGCAACCTTTCATTTTTAAGTAATCAGCGGCCTTTTTATCTTCCGACTTTGTCGCCAGGTTGTAAGCGGTCTCTCCCTTCAGGTTGCGAGCATCTATGGCAACATTCTCCGTGAGCATATACTCGATTACATCAACATGTCCCTCTGATGCCGCGTAATGGAGAGGCGTCCAGCCGTCTTTGTCTGCCTGCTCGAGTACGAAACCGTATCCGACCAGCAACTCGACAACCCTGGCAGAACCTCCGGCAGCAGCAGGACAGATAAAGTCTGGATCGCGTTGAGCTATTTCCTCGATATTGAATCCCTGTTCTAACACCAACTCAAGTAACCGGTCCATACCATTTAAAACTGCCATCTGAAACGCCAATTGGAGCACATCAGGTTCAATAGCTGCCCCTCGATCTACGAGGTAATTTACCATTTCCTCAAAACCGTTTCGGGCGGCCCAGAGTAACGCGGTATAGCTACGTATTGCCTGGGCGTTGATGTCCGCACCATTCTCAACCAATATCCGCACCACCTGCATATCACCGCCTTCAACCGACAGGATGAGCGGCGTTCTTTTTACTCCGTCGGTAGCTTCAATATCAGCGCCATATTCAAGAAGAAGTTGCACCATATCTGGATGACTGTTCAGGCAGGCAAGATGAAGAGGTGTCCAATTACCCACAGACCCGCCACGTTTGACTGCACTTGTATCATTCAGTGAAACACTTTCTCCATCGAGCAACAGTCTTGCTATTTCCAGATTTCCCGCAGATGCCGAGTAGTGTAAGGGTGATTCGTTATCGTTGTCTGTCAGGTTTGTATTTGCCCCCTGTGCTATCAGATACCGGGCGATATCTGTATAGTTCATTTCAATGGCATGATGCAAAGGCGACTTTCCACTTTCATCCTGCTTATTCAGCGCCTCACGATCTCTTTCAGCAAGGACCTTTATACCAGCCATATCTCCGTTCTTGACAGCGTTGTGAATAGTATCAGCTCCCGTATCGGAGCAGAAAAGGAGCAAACAAACAAGTGCAGTGGCCAACCGTGATTTATTGTATGTATGCATGATCATCGCCTTTCGTTCTCTTAGTGCTGCCTTACTCGCTGACTTCTTGGCGAATCAGGTCTGCAACCGGATGTTGGATTGTGGTCCTGAATGGACTCATACATGGGTAACACTTTTTTAAGTATTAGTCAACGTCGTTTTCTCCTGATTACCGGCGATTTGATGAGTTTTTTCTTCTCATCATCATAAACCGCTATTTTAATCGGCCCATAATAGAGTTGATAATAACGATCATCAATCAGCTCAAACGCCAGAGCACCCCACCGTCCGGCACAAATAAGATATACTCGTTGCGAAACATTACGAAATCAATTATAATAAAGACCAATCAATCAAAAACTCTTGGGGGAGTTATGCGAAATTTTAGACGGATACGACGGACGACGCATTCTACAGTGGAAATTACAAAGCTGCCGAAAGAGAAATTCTGGACTACTCGTAATGTGGTTTCAATTGCCGTTCCATTGATAATGGTCGCAGCTGTTTATTATCAAATAGAGGGAATTCAGGATCAAAACGAAGCCATTATGTATTCAAATCGCCCAATTGTCACCATAAAAAGCTTAGAGCGAAAAGATATTATAAGTACTCCGGGTGATCAACGGGAAAATTACGAAGGGAAAAAACTAAATTTCTCAATTAGGAATGAAGGTAATTCACCGGCATATCTGGACTTAACTTCTTTCATGATTGTTACCGGCAACATAGGCGAACGGAGGATAGTTGATGCATCAAATATTTTATCTTCGGGAGCTATGATTACTAATCCTTATCAGACATATTTACTCAAGGGACAAGATTGTTATATTAAATATACTGTGAAATACGAATGGAGACGCCCAAACTATGATAATATCATCGATTCAGCGGTTAAATGTTACCAAATTGTAAAAGTTGACAATCAACTAATCCCCAGACTTATTACTTTTAAACAATTCAATGAAAAGTGGAATATGCCAGATTTAATAATTGTTGATTCATCTATGGTCGACATAGATTCAACTGCTCCAGCCGATTGATAGTTATAAACTTTCGACCCATATTATAGTTCGCGAAGGACAAGGAGATTTGCTGTGGGACTATTTGACAGAAAACCTAAACTCGATACGCAGGATTTTTGTGATGATTTTTATGATAACTATGTTTTCGCTCCGGATATAAGTGGTGTGAATCCATGGCACACATTTTGTGATATTTTTCAACAACAACTACTTAAGCTAGATCCAAATTTCGCCGTTGCGGATGTGTCTCGTTTTCCCGACCAATTACTAGCGTTGCGTTTGGAGGTTATCGGCATTGTCTGGATGCTTCACGTTAAGCAAAATTTATCGCCAATTCAGAGTCAATGTACTAGGACTTATCTTACATATATAGGGCGTTCTGACCTTTGGGATATGATGAAACCTTACAATAAAGCAACTGCGGATTCCACGTTTCTAGGTAGCGACGGCAACACTCCCACAGGTAGGGCACACATCACGTTCATAAATTCGATGCGCGCCCAGGTATTTGATAAATGGGCAATCATTTCAAACGCGAAGGATGCAGGACGTGCTGCTAATCGTATCGGATGCAAAGTTCCTTGGAAATCAAGATTGACACACACTTGTTTATCTTTTGTACTGACTGAACAGCTACAATGCGAAATAAATGAGGAGGCAAGATTGGCAATTATTGCAACAATCCAAGGATTCTATGAAGGTACCTATGAAAAATTGTCAGAAGTGAAAATTGTGTCTTGATTTCCTGGGAGCCTGGGTGTCCCACAGCTTACTGCGGAAAAAGTCCTACCCGCATTTTCCCCACCAACCTACCCATAATTAAGAAGTATCCTCTTTCTATGGAGTTATCCTTAAAGGAGGAAATATGCCCACAAGCAAAAAACAAATCGAAGCCAATCAAAAAAACGCCCAAAAATCAACCGGGCCCAAGTCAAATAAAGGCAAGGAGATAGTCTCCAATAACGTCACCCGGCACGGCCTATACGCCAAAGATTTGGTAATCAACTCGCCTCATCTCAAGGAAAACGAAGAAGATTACGAGCTTCTATTATCAGCCCTAATTGAGGAACTCAAACCGACAACCGAATTCCAAAATTGTCTCGTCCAAAAAATCGCCAACTGCCTCTGGCGTTCACAACGCGCTATCCGCGCCGAAACCGCCGAAATCAATGCTCAATTGCGTAATGTTGACCGGGAAATACAACGCATGAAAACCTTTGGCAAAATCAGAGGATTTCCAATGAAAGAGAAAGATGATGACACCGTCCGCGCCAATCTGATAAATAAATTGTCACTCCCCAAAACCTCAACTTCCTTTAATATCCTGCGATATGAAATGCGCCTCGACCGCCAGATATCCCGCGCCTATCAACTCCTGATTCATCTCCAATCCATGCGGCAACTCGAAAATGTTCGAAATAAACGTGAAATTGAAGACAATTCATAAATATCCTAATGGGAATTTATATATGACCGGAAAAACTACATTTTCACAATGGTATGCCTTGCCGCGCGACAGCCGAAAAGGGATGACATCCCCGACAGCCAAAAAACAGGCCTTTGCCTGTCGTAATCACCACCGAGTTGATATGACCAAAAACGTTAATCTGAGGAAACAAACCCATTTTTGGAAGTTGCTCTCTGTGCCGTCGGTTCCTTAGCGAAGCGGTGAACCGACGGTAGGTCATTTACGCGACAGCTGAAAACAGGCCTTCGCCTGTTGATATGACCCAAAACGTAATCTGAGGAAACAAACCCATTTTTGGAAGTTGCTCTCTGTGCCGTCGGTTCCTTAGCGAAGCGGTGAACCGACGGTAGGTCATCTACGCGACAGCTGAAAACAGGCTTTCGCCTGTTGATATGACCCAAAACGTTATTCTGAGGAAACAAACCCATTTTAAAGACCTAAATTCCTCCAAAATTGGTTTTTCCTCTCTTGAGAGGGGTGGACGGCGTTGGCCGGACAGGTAAAATCCTGTTTTAATGCGGCGCATCCGGCTTTCGCCGAACTTGGCCGCAGGCAGCAAAAAAAAGTAGGACGGTCATTGCGATCCCGCCGAAATTATTTGTTCGGCATATTAAATCCCTGCTCAGGCGGAACCGCCAAAGGTTCTTTCGAGGGTGTTTTTCTCAATTCCCGATAGGCCTTACGTGCCGAGAAGAACAGACCTGCCATCTCCGGCGTCTGGCGGAAGAAAACCAGGCGGTGAAACGGAGAGACAACTGGTTTGATTCGCAGAGCTCTCAACGGCGAGGCTGCTCGCCGATGCAGACGCCTGAATTCGCGGTAGAATCGATCAACCGGCAGTTGCGTTGGAAACAGACTGTGCGCCAGGTCGAACAACCGCCTGTCGTGCGAAATGATGTCATGTCTTACATCATATCGTGGGTGTTGTCGATAATTGCAGTAGTTTTATCAATTCTTAACATCATACGATTCTTCTATATAATATATGATCCCGGAATATTATCAGGATGGCAAAGTCTGGATTTTCAATTATTGTATACCACCGCAATCATATTCATAATATGGATTTTGTATACGGAAATTGATGCGCGGTATGTGTTATCAGAAGCTAAGAAAAGTTGGGCAAGTTCCCGAAAATGGATCGACAAAGAATCCTAATTGGAGCTACTTCGCCTTTTTCAACTTTTCTTTGAGGCTGATTATCTCATCGCGGAGGCGGGCGGCGGATTCGAATTCGAGGTTTTCGGCCGCTTTGCGCATCGCTTTGGACAGGAACGTAACCTGATCTTCATATCCCATTGAGGCGAAGAAATCCGGTTTTTCGATATCTTCATCAATGGCCGTCTTGGAATCGGCAAACGATGTCGCCTGCAAAATTTCTTCTTTGGTTTTGCGAATCGACTCAGGTGTGATGCCATGCTCTTCGTTATACTCAAGTTGTTTTTGACGCCGCCGTTCGGTTTCGGCCATGGCTCGTTTGATCGAATTTGTAATCACGTCGGCATAATAGATAACTTTCCCTGCGGCGTTGCGAGCCGCTCGTCCGGAAGTCTGAATCAGTGCCTGGGCCGAACGAAGAAATCCTTCCTTGTCGGCGTCGAGAATGGCCACGAGCGATACTTCGGGCAGGTCAAGCCCTTCGCGCAGGAGATTGATACCCACCAGGACATCGAATTTAGCCAGGCGCAGATTGCGAATAAGTTCGGTTCGGTCAATCGTGTCGATTTCGCTATGGAGGTAATGGGCTCTGACATTGAGTTTGACCAGGTAATCGGTTAGGTCTTCAGACATCCGTTTAGTTAGAGTCGTCACCAGCACCCGTTCTTTGGCGGCAACGCGCCGGCGAATTTCATCGAGGAGATCATCGACTTGATTTGTGACCGGCCGAATTTCAATTTCGGGATCAATCAGTCCGGTCGGACGAATCACTTGTTCCACGACGACACCGTCCGATTTTTCGATCTCGTAATCGGCGGGAGTGGCTGAAACATAAATGATGTGTTTTTGAAGAGAGTCGAATTCCTCAAAGAACAGCGGCCGATTATCCAAAGCCGAAGGAAGACGGAAACCGTGCCCGACCAATGTTTCTTTGCGCGAGCGGTCGCCGGCAAACATCCCCCGCACCTGTGGCAGCGATTGATGCGATTCGTCAATGATAGTTAGAAAATCATCGGGGAAAAAATCAATCAGGGTATAAGGCCGTTCCCCCGGCTGACGGCCGGTCAGGTGCCGGCTGTAATTTTCGATACCGGAACAATATCCGATCTCGCGCATCATCTCGATATCATAGCTGGTTCGCGAATCGATTCGCTGGGCTTCGAGGAGTTTATCAGCCGCCTGGAATTGTTCGAGTCGCTGTTTCAATTCGTCTTTGATCGAGACAATCGCTTTTTCGAGTTGAGGCTGAGTCGTCACAAAATGTTTGGCCGGATAAATCGCGACGCGGGGACGATTATCGTAAATTTCGCCGGTAACGGGATTGAACGTCGTCAGCCGTTCGACTTCATCGCCATAAAATTCTATCCTGAGGGCATATTCCTGATAGGCCGGTATCAACTCAATAGTATCACCCCGGACCCGGAAATTTCCGCGCGAAAAATCAATATCATTGCGATTATAATGAATATTGATAAGCTGCCGAATCATCTCATCGCGATCGACTTCCTGACCGATTTCAAGAAAAAGGAGAAGTTCTTTATAATCTTTGGGTGAGCCCAAACCATAGATACAGGATACTGAGGAGACGATAACGACATCTTTTCGTTCCAGAAGCGACGCCGTCGCCCGCAGACGAAGACGGTCGATATCGTCGTTCATGGAAGTATCTTTTTCAATATAAGTATCTGTTGTCGGGATGTACGCTTCGGGCTGATAGTAATCATAGTAGCTGATAAAAAATTCGACGGCGTTATTCGGAAAAAAAGCTTTCATTTCTCCGTAAAGCTGCGCCGCTAAAGTTTTGTTATGAGATAAAATCAAGGTTGGGCGATTGTAACGGGAGATGACGTTGGCCATCGTAAAAGTTTTACCCGAACCGGTGACACCGAGAAGAGTTTGATGCTTTTGTCCCTGCCGGAGGCCCTGAACAAGTCGGTCAATGGCCTCCGGCTGATCGCCTTTGGGTTCGAAATTCGATACCAGTTGAAATTCGCTCATAACTTGATAATATACGCAAAAAGCATCGTAAGACAATCACAAGTTGATAATTGAAAAGAAGAAATACCTGGAGGATATCCTTTTTTTGAACAGTAAGTATATTGGAGAGTATAAGTTGTGAATGGAGAAACAAAAACCTGTTGGCAGGAAAGGATGCCGGTGAAATTTTGCTTGACTTGCGCCGTCTGGATATTACCTTCTAAGATTAACTATTTTAAGAAATCTTTGGAGGAATTGGATTTATGTACGCTGTAATCGAAACGGGCGGCACCCAATTTACCGTTGAGGAAGGGGCTCTTGTTAAAGTCCCTCGATTAGACGGTGCGGTCGGAGAAAAGGTGACGATTGATAAGGTTCTTCTGATTTCCGGAAATAAAGAGCCGGTGGTTGGCAATCCGTACGTTGAAAACGCGACGGTTGAGGCGGAGCTATTGACCCAGGATAAGGACGACAAGGTCACCGTTTATAAGTTTAAGAGACGGACCAAATATCGCCGCACCAAAGGTCACAGGCAATCATATACGGAATTAAAAATCACCAAAATCAATACACCGGCGTAATAAAAAATATTGATGGACTTATTGAAGATCAGGGACGGGATAAGAGGAATTATATTTTCCGGCGCGATTGCTCTGGCGTCGGTAATTATTATTAATGCTTCGGCCGCCGCTCAGCAGTATCAGCAATACAAAATTGTTGATATTCAGGTGACCGGCAATGTCAATTCTTCTGAAACCATGATAAAAAATATCGCGGCGTTTGCGCTGGGCGGGACTCTGAAAGGAACCGAGGTTCAGGGAGCGGTAAAGAGCCTCTATGCTCAGGGGATATTCCGTGATATTACCGTGGAAATCGAACCGGTTACCGCCGGAATCATTATCATTATCAGGGTTAGCGAATATCCTCAACTCACCAGCATTAATTATGACGGCAACGATAAGATAAAAGACAAGGATCTGGAAGAGCTGTTGCGATTGGCTCCGGGCGGATTCATATCGGATCATCTGGCAATGCAGGCCAAGGCCAAAATCGAAGCGGAATATATGTCCAAGGGATATTTTATGGCCATAGCCAATCCGGAATTGAAATATTCGGAAGATTCGACTCAGGCTGATTTGACTTTTAAGATAAAAGAATACAGTAAAATAAAAGTCGAAAAGGTTTATCTGACCGGCACGGAGCGGTTAAAGGCTGAGGATGTCGTTAAGCAGATGTCGAACCGCAAGCACGGTTTTTTGCGATCGTCTGATTTCAAGAAAGAAAAATACCCGGAAGATTTAGACAAGATTATCGAATACTGCAATAAAAAAGGATTTGTTGACGCATATATAAAATCGGATTCATTCGTTATCGATACGGCTCGCAACCGAATGAGCGTATACATCGATATGTATGAGGGGCCTCGATATTATTTTGGCAAAGCCGAATTTTCGGGCAATGAAATCTATAGCTCCGAGCGGCTGTCAAAAGTCCTCAAGCATGATGAAGGCAAAATTTTTAACCAGGAAAAATATGATGAATCGCTCGGGGAATTATATGGGGCGTACCAGGAAGAAGGTTATTTGCATGTTCGGATTCTCGATGAGCGCAAAACCCGTGATTCAACGATTGATATTTCTTACCGGATAATTGAGGGATTGCCTTCGGAAGTTCGCATGATTAAAATCGCCGGCAACACCAAGACAAAAGAAAAAGTAATTCGCCGGGAAATGTTCATTCGCCCGGGGGATACATTTCGCCGGTCGCTCCTTATGCGCTCTCTTCGCGAAGTGATGCAGTTGAATTATTTCGCTGACGTCGTGCCTGATATTAGAAATTTGCCGTCCGGCGATGTTGATTTGATATTGAAAGTTGAAGAAAAGCCGACCGGTCAGGTTTCGGCCGGGGCCGGTTATTCAGGGCAGGATAAGTTGGTCGGGACTTTTGGCTTGGGTATCCCGAACTTCAGGGGCAACGGTCAAAATGTGAGCATGAATATCGATTTCGGTTCTCGGCGGAATTCGATATCGCTTGGCTTTACCGAACCCTGGTTTTTCGGCACGCCGACATCAGTCGGTGGCGATATATATAATTTAAACCGCCGGTGGTATGAAGATTTTACCGAAGGACGGCGCGGTGGAGCAGTCCGATTGGGACGGCGTCTGAGGTGGCCGGATAACTATTTCAAAGTTTTCTGGAGATATCGCGTCGAAGATGTGCGCTATTTTGATTTTTCAGATAGCTTCCGGGGCCGCAGCGGAGATATTGTATTTGATTCCGATGGTAATCAAACATACATACCCAATAGCGGCTCGCTTATCAATTTTAATGAGGAATGGCTGAGAACTTCAGCGACTTCGCTTACCATCGAACGCGATAGCCGTGATTTGCCGATATTTTCCACGGATGGTTCACGCGTATCATACACGGGCGAATACGCCGGAGGAATTTTGGGCGGTCAATGGGAATATTATAAACACCTGTTTATTGCCCAAAGATTTATTCCACTGGGATGGAATTTCGCTTTTGTCAGTAAATTCAGATTCGGTTATATCAGCGCTGATAATAATGACAAAATACCCTATTCCGAGCGTTTTTCGCCGGGCGGGGTCGATCCCGACGGCATGGTGCGCGGATACCCCGACGCTTCGCTTTCTCCCCGGGGACCGGGCGGAAGTTTTGATCGAGGAATAGCGGAGGTAATTTATAATTTTGAACTTCAGTTCCCTCTCGTGGAACAGCAAATATATGTCCTGGGTTTTGCCGATGCCGGAGCGGCCTGGGAAAGTAAAAGAGATATTAAGCTGTTTTCCGGCCTGGCCCGAGGAGCCGGAATCGGATTTCGATTGGTAGTCCCGGGAGTCGGTGTTATAGGATTTGACTTCGGTTACGCCTTCGACGAGGTTTACGGCGAATCTGGAGGTTGGAAACCTCATTTCCAGATCGGGCAGGGATTTTAAGGTTATTGAGGAATATTTTATTCTTATAAAAGGAGAGTGCTCATGCGGAAACTGGTTAGATTGAGTATTGTGTGTTTCATCTTCGCGTTGATGTTTGGAGGAAATGCGATAGCACAAAAATTGGCGTTTGTCGATTCCGAAAGAATTTTCATGAGTTATACCGAATGGGTTAGAGCCCAGGAGCAATTCGCGGCCGACATGAAGGAATGGGACGATGAAGCGGCCCAAATGCAAACAGAATTACAGGATATGTACACCGAGTATGAAAAACAAAAGCTAATCCTGTCCGCCGACAAGAAAGCCGAAAGAGAGGCCGCAATTGTTGCCAAGGAACAACTATTGCAGGCCTTTACGCGAGATGTTTCGGCGCCGGGCGGGCGGGCTGAAAGAAGACAGAATGAATTGGCTCAACCGCTTCTGGAAAAAATAACGGCATCGATAGAAAAAGTCGCGATTGAAGAAAATATCGATTTCGTTTTTAATTCCGGCGGTTTATCATACGGGAAAAAGGAACTGGATATAACCGATAAGGTTCTTGAGATACTTGAAGAAGGCGAATAGTCTTGCCGTTTACGGTTAAAGAATTGGCAGAAAAAATCGGGGCGGAATTCAAAGGAGATGGAGCGACGATAATTGAGTCCGCGGCGCCGATTGAAACCGCAGGTTCGGGACAAATCACGTTCTTATCAAATCCCGCTTACAAGAAATTTATGGCCGACTCAAATGCGTCGGCCTTTGTTTTATCTCCCGATCATGCGATTGAAGGTAAAAATACGATTGTCAGCGATAATCCCTATTTGGCATTCTCTAAAATCATTAATATTTTATATCCTCTTCCCTACGAAGAAAACTGGACAATTCATCCCACGGCCGCGATTTCCGAAAAAGCCTTACTATCTGACCGGGTTGAAATCGGGCCTCATGCTGTCATAGAAGAAGGTGTGAAGATTGGTAATGAATGCGTTATCAAGGCCGGCACATTTATAGGCAAAAACTCAATAATAGGCGATAATTGCCGGATTGCTCCCAATGTTTCGATAATGCACGAAACCAAAATCGGGAATAACGTTATAATTCACGCCGGTACCGTAATCGGTTCCGACGGATTTGGATTCGCTCCGACCGAACCGGGTCAGGAATATTCAAAAATCCGCCAAGTGGGATGGGTTGAAATCGGCGATAATGTTGAAATCGGAGCGAGCGTCACGATTGACAGGGGAGCCGTCGGGCCGACAGTGATTGAACGAGGCGTCAAAATTGATAATCTGGTACAAATCGCGCATAATGTGAAGATTGGCGAGAACTCGATTATTGTCGCGCAAGTAGGCATATCAGGCTCGACTAAATTGGGCAAGGCCGTAATCCTGGCCGGGCAGGTTGGTGTCGTGGGACATATTGAAATCGGTGATGGGGCAATTGTCGGAGCGCAATCGGGAGTTTCCAAATCACTCGAAGGCGGTAAAATGTATTTCGGGTATCCGGCCAAACCGATAATGGAAACCAAACGAATCGAAGCCTCCCTCCGCAAACTCCCGGACCTCATCCGCCGCGTCAGGAAACTGGAAGAGGAATAACTTCAATATCCATAGCAGAGCTGTGAGTCACCATTGGCGTAATCTATCGTTAAGGATCACCTGCCTGCTATCTTAGCTGCTTCATTAATCCAGCGAGCTAACGCTTCTTTATTAGTATATTTATACGCCTTGAATCCGTTAGCCTTTATCTGGTAAGGTATGGCACCAGGCGAGCTAGTTTGCTTGTTTTCGTCTTTAAGGTGATGGATCTGAACTGCTACTAGACCATTGCCACGGGCGAGTGACTGATTGATTTCGTAGTTTATGTATTTTCTATCCACCGTACCATGAGTTACGAACACTACCGTGACCGAGGTATTCTCCAAACCTTTGTCGATCATACGCTTTATTTCTTTGACACCTTTCTTTTTTGCACCCTCCCAAAGAGATGCATCCTGAAACCCTGCTGAGGCAGTACCCGTTATGTTTGGCATACTCCTTATTTGATTAACTCTCCATACATGCCTGTAGTGGAAACTAAAGAATACACGTCTTGCCATATCACACTCCTCCTTACTTTATATAAATACTAATTCCCATAACCAGAATAATGGATATCAGAATTACGCCATGAAATACAATTAGGGTTTTAGATAAAGTTACTCCCGCGCATGATGCAACTTGATCTTGCACGATTTGTGTATTCATAGAAAAATCAATATTTTCTTCAGATAATTTACGAACATGATCATATAATTTGCGAAACAGCCTCTCTTGATGGAGAAAATATCCATCAAGACACCAAAAAGCGATTGTAGGAAAATAGGCTAAATAAACAAACAGCAATCGACTATCTTTGGCCGCTAAAGCAAACATGGCAGATACTAAGACTACACTCCACCCCTTTAAAAGAAATGAGTTTTGAGAAAGCCGGTTAACGACTCCTTGAATTATCTCTAAATGCGCATGTTTATTCGACATAATTCTCCTTTTTTACTGCCAATTGTGCGATCTCGACTGATGGTATGGGATTTAACAAAACACCGATCATGCAAATTATAAATTTGGCCAATAGCATTACATCTTTTTCCCTTTGATTCCCCATAGTAATTGACTAAATGGTTCTGGTTCTTTTTTCCTAAAATCAACCCAAACCAGTTGGTTTAAAAATAGAGGTAGCTTCGGGACGTCGACACAATCTTGGAGAATAACGGGAATAACAGGACAACGCCGTCTTATAAATTCCTGCAAAAATATCCTTATCTCCATATGTTGCCAAGGCCCAACACCACTCTGACCAACAATAACAGCAGCCGTTTTAATTTGAGGAATTTGTTCCTCCAAGACATCCTGCCAAAGACACCCAGGCGGCAACTGTTCCTCATCTAACCATGTTCTGATACCTTTTTCTTTTAGTCTTGTATTCATTTCTCGAATTTCGGTTTTATCTTCACTATTATGGCAAAGGAATACATCATAATTATCTTGAGTAGATCTTAATTGCCAATATTTACAAATATCCATATTATCTTGTGATGCTATACTAAGCTCATGCAAAATGGCTGTTATTTGAGGAAGGAGTTTATCCCCAATACTTGTAGTATTATTTTTGTAATGATCCATGCATTTTGGGCAAATTATACCTGCCTTCATCCCAATATCGATGCCAGTCTTATCCATCCAATAATCATTTATACAGCCAGTGTTTTCATCATGTCTAATTCCAACATTAAGAACGCGAATAAGAATGGCGCATATAAAATAAACTGCTCCATTGTTTATTGGCACATCTGTTAGATGCTCCCAACCAGAAAATGAAACGATTGATTTTTTATAAAAGTTATCGCAAAAATAATTATTATCGTACATCTTTGACGTGGAAAGAAATATCAGATCAGAATCATTACATTCAGTATCTATTTCCGGAGACAGGTCATTGTAACTTTTTGGTGACGAAACAATTGAACCTTCAATAGAGAATTGTGCCTTACCTTTTATTAATTTTAATTCCGGCGCCAACTTTCTGAAGTTCGTGATTATGCAATTAAAGTTCACATTTATCGTGTTATCCTGATATAGAATAATATTCATTTATACCTTCTCTCATTAACTAATATAATACTATGTAGCGCCCTTCCACAACAATTTATCCTACCAAAGAGGCAATGTCAATAAGAATTTATAGTAAAGTTAGAATATTAACCGAGTGGTGTCCCGCATGTGACCATCCACAATTACCCATCAAATCCACCACTGTTTCCGAAATCATCCGCATTTTATAGTATGAATTATATTTTCAGACAAAAATTACCCGTGCCAGGAATACCGCGCGACAGCCAAAAAGGGATAACATCCCCGACAGCCAAAAAACAGGCCCCCGCCTGTTCCCCTCTTGAGAGGGGTGGCCCCCGTGAAACGGGGGACGGGGTGTGTTATGAATCACCACCGGTTTGATATGACCAAAAACGTTAATCTGAGGAAACAAACCCATTTTGGAATAAGATCCTTCGCCCGATGAGATCGGTTTACAAACGAAGTATGTTTGTTTATATTTCCATAGCAAAACTGCAGGCAACTCGTGAGAAAAAGAAAGACAAATAACTATGGCAAATAAAGTTAACATCGCCGAGAAATTGGCATCTTTCAATGAACATTGGTCACCGAAAATTGTAGGTGAACTCAATGGTCAGTATGTTAAAGTCGTTAAGTTCAAGGGCGAATACGTTTGGCATCATCATGACAATGAGGATGAGCTTTTTCTGGTTATAAGGGGCGGTATGGAAATTCATCTTTCGGATTCGGTAATTAATCTTTCTGAGGGTGAATTTTACATTGTGCCGCGCGGGGTGGAACATAAGCCCGTCGCCGCCGAGGAATGCCATGCTTTGCTTTTTGAACCGGCAACAACCCGCAATACCGGTAATGTAGATCATAAATATACTATCGAGCCTGACGATCTTGAGAAACTATAATTGACACAAAAACGCCAGTTGTCAATCAATATCATACTCGTATGAAAATGGACCGAAACCGGTTTGCCAATAAAAACGGAATTTCATTAATTATTCTCAATAGCCATTGCCCCACAGTCAGATCACCAATGGTACCGTTGCCATCATAGTGAAAGACTTCACCCGATTCAGATGGAATACTTCCAGCCTCGTGGCCGAATTCTGCGGCCCCGAACTGGATAGTGGCGAACCATTGACCATTCCATTTGTCCGCTGCGCAGTCGGACACCATTACGAAAGTAAGGCACATAACAGCGCCAGGCAATCCAATTGTTCTCGACATAAAAGAACCTCCAAACCGGTAACGATCATGGGGTGAATGCCTGATCTATACGGTCAATGATCTCAAGTATGTAGTTACTGCTGACATTTTGATCATCATCCGCGGTAACGACGATAACCATGTCATAGACTGGTGGGACGAAGATATGCTGACCGCCATAGCCGAGAGCATATGGCATGTAAAACGGATTGCCCTGGTCATCTGTAAACTGTACCAGCCACCACTGATATCCATATTCCCGTCCGTTCGGCGACGTGCTATGTATCTGATGGGATGCCTGTACCCACCAACTTGGCACGATAGTGTCACCATCCCACACGCCATTCTGAGAATACAGCCAGCCGAATTTCGCCATGTCACGAGGTCTGAGTTTTAGTCCACTCCCGGTCATAGGAATTCCTCTCGGACTCATTCGCCAGACACACGTATCGATACCTATGTGCCGGAAGATCTTTTCCCGCGCGTAATCATCAACTTGCTGGCCGGTGCTGTTCTCCAAGATGACCGCCATCAATCCTGACAGCCCCGTACTATACTCAAAAGTGGTGCCTGGTTCGGATACGATGGGCTGATTTAAGACAAACTGTATCCAGTTATCACTGTTTACCATCTTATTGTAACTGTTTCCCGTATCACCGTATGGCACCTCCAACTCCTTCCAGGAAAACCCGGCCGTCATGGTCAGCAGGTGTTCCAGGGTAATGCCTTCTCTATTCAAGCTATCGATCATGTCAGGCGGAAAAAGAGTATATCCATCAAGGTAATCAAAGAGCCTGTCGTCGACACCGCCAATACTCTCTTCGCCGATTGCGATGCCCATCAAGGCCGATGTCACACTTTTGGTGCAGGAATATATACTTACCAGATTGTTAAGCTCATATCCTCGGAAGTATTGCTCATACACCAGATTGCCGCTCCGGGCTATCAGCAGACTGGTGATACGGCCGAGATTCCCGGAATTTATCCTGTCGGTCAAAGTATCCAGCAGGGCAGGATCAAAGCCATGCTCTTCGGGTGGAGCAATCGTCCATTCAAAGCCGGTATCCGGCGGATTAACGGGACCAACAGGGTCCTTCGAATCGCTCCCACAGGAAACAAAAAGGTAAGAAATCAGAGATAGAAGAATGAGCATCAGAGCTACTTCCCGAATTCTCCTGGTATTCATCGTCCTGATTCTCGGTTGCTTGAACTTATCTTTGACAGCCATATAACATCTCCAGGTTACTAATATGTATTATTATCTTGATACGTAGAGTAGATATTGATGGATTCTGTATCGAACAGTTCTTCTCCTGCTCTCCGTGAAATCTCCTGAAACAAGCGAGTCGATCCACAATCTGCCGCGAAACGAAGATTTTGTAGAGCAGCTCTACCGACAGTGCTAAAATCAGCTTCCTTATCTAAAAACAAATCAATTATTCCGGTAAATCCTCTCCAGATTGCCAAATCTAAGGGCGTTTAGTCATCACGATCTTTTGCGTTAATATCAGCTCTGTTTTGGATAAATAATTTTGCAATCTCTACATTACCTGTCTGATGCGCCACAAGCGAAAATGGTGTACGTTGATAATTATCCCGGATTTCAACATCGGCACCTTTCGCAATCAACAGCTCAGCAATGGCTTTACGGTTCTTTCGCACCGCCAAATGTAGTGAGGTCCACCAATGAATATTCTACCTTTCTATATCCACACCTTTTTCAATACATAGTCGGGATAAATCATCCTGACCATTGAAAACTGCCGAGTGAAGAGGTGTGTACAACTGAACATTGACGGCATTAAGATCCGCTTTATTCTGAATAAAAAGCTCTGATACGCCGACATGGCCGAATAACGCGGCCAGATGCAGAGGAGTATTTCCCTCTGCGTTTTTGGTACTTATATCAGCACCTTCACCAAGAAGATATTCCGCAATTTTAACATAACCACTATCTGCGGCGATATGAAGGAGTGTGTTATCGTAGTTGTCTTTTTGGTTAACAAGCGATAAATCTTTTGTGATTAAACGCTTTACAGTTGAAAGATCGTTGGCTTTGACCGCATCGAAAATTTCCTGCGCATGTAATGTTGAAGCTGCTGCAAACAGAAGTAGAGCTATTAATAAAGTTGATTTACGCATTGTTATTTTTTTCTCCTTAAATGATATTTAATTATTCCGCTTCCTCCGGTCTTAACTCTTCAATGATTTTGGCATCAACCCAGTGAATATCACCATTCGATTCAAAGAATATGTATTTCCCGTCAGGCGAAACAGAGGGTATGTGGAATTTCGCACCGAGGTCGTATCCCCGGCTCCACGTACCATCGTCTTTCCGAAAACTGACAAACGTGCTTTCGATTCGATCAAAAAGCATGAAACTGCCGTCATGGGAAATGCTTCCATGAGCCTCCCATTCCTCCGAATTCAATTCGCCCTCCAGTTTCATTGGCTCAGAGAATACGCCTTTATCGAGGATCATCTGGCCAAGGTCTTTGCTGGTTTCCTCACTCCGTTCTGTCGTGAAATAGAATGTTCGGAAGTCTTTAGTAGTGAGGCAATAGGCGTCGACGAAGAATCGCGGTTCGCCCCATGCGTCCCCTGTTCTTTCCACAATCCATGAGCTCCGACGTATCTCGTTCTTTTGAGAATTCTCACGGTAAAAGATCATGTATTTCCCGTCCGGTGTGATAAATGGAGCAATATCCCGGTACACTCCTGAAAAGGCAACTATCTGTGGCTCGCTCCATACACCATCCGTTTCTCGCATACCCCAAATTGCCCAGTTCGAACTAATCTCCGATGTCTCGGATCGGCCAAAGTAGAATTCTCTACCATCAGGTGTCCAGGTACATCCCATCTCTATAAAGTCTTTCGTGGACAGCGCATCTGGTGCAAAAACCTCCGGCGTCATTCCCGGTGGTTTTTGACCGAAATATGGACCGGTAAGAACGGGGAAATTTCCTCCCCCACCAGGGGAATCATTCTGTGCAATGCAGATACCGGATAATGATACTACCAGACAAAGACCTATGCTTACTATATTTGGTTTCATAATATTCTCCAAAATCTACATTTCACCAAAAAATACACTCAACTCATGGTATACACTAATCCGCAATTAACAATTATGACGAAACAATAACAAACTTGTTTAATTCTCTGCCTCTTTACAATATTTTTCTAACAGAATTAGCCAATAATAAAGGGAAATAAATCGAATCGGATGATCTTGAGAAATTATAATTGATACAATAACGCCGTCATAGACGCCATGACACGATATCTGAGAGGCATCCGGCACTGTGATATCATGCCTTGCCTCTGTATGGCTGACATATAGTCTCTAATGAAATACTCCGGTTTTTCAACACACTCCAAAGCTTTGGAGCACCGGGCTATAATTCAATGAATAGCGAATCATCCAGAGTTTCATTGATCTTGATTTCTTTAATAATAGCCCCGTGCGAATTCCCGAGGCCAACCTTACTTGTAACTACAAACATGTGGGGGAAGAGGATACCCTCAACCTCCCGCCAATCATAATGTCGTTTAATATCTTTGCCGATCCCGAAATCACGGCGTTCCATAACAAACAGGCCGGATTCCGCAGAAAAATAATATTCTCTTGTGTGTCCGTCTTTGTGAGTTTTCAATAAGCGATACATCACCCTCGAATCGATAGCTTCTATACCAAGCAACTTGTAGGAAATGCCTCTCTCCTTGTAATCAATAAAATCACCATAAATATCAGGAAAATATTTGAAATTGCTTTGTGGGTTCTCCTTCCATCCTTCGGAAGTTACTCTCCAGACTTTCTTGCCATCCGTTACATTTGAATTACCACTCCTGACCACGGTCTGACGACAAAAATGTGGATATTTGTAATAACGAAAGAAAGCCGCTTCCTGATTGACTGCATTGAGGCCGGTCAGGGTTAGCTTAATAGTTTTTATTTTGACCAGGTTTTCTTTGCCACCAATAGCCTGGAGATACCTGTCAATAACTTGTTCAGCATTTTTAGCTATAGAGATTTTATTTTTTAAAATGAAATCGGCGAGCCTTCCGGCATTCCTGATGTCATAAGCACGGTTAGTACTCTCCAAATCCTTATCGTTCAGCCCTAATGAGCGATAGGCTCGACCTAATCCGAAATAAGCCTGATCGGAATTCGGAAAAGCTTCTATGGTCATGTTAAATACGGCAATAGCTTCCTGAATTTTGCCCTCTCTCCGAAGATTACCTCCAAGCCTTAATAATTCAGCTTGTAGTACGGAATAGCTTTCCTCTTGTGCACGTATTTCCCTGAATTTTACAATAGCCGCGTCAATGCCAAAATCCTTTAGAGTTTCCTCTATTATTGGTGCCGCCGAGATTTTATCTGCCTCCTGTGCGCATATCACCGTTGGCAGGAATAGCGCGAATACCATGAGTATTATTATTATTTCTTTGCAATTCTTCATAAGATATCCTCACTTGAAAAAAAGCGCTCAGATAGAAAGGATAGCACATGACACAATACTTTCCAACACATTTTCATGGCAGTTTGTTTTACCAGAGAGTCTATATCAATAATGATAAAGGCAAAATACAAAATTGACTGTGTGTCTGCCGGGTGCCCCAAGTTTTCAGGGTTTGCTGAAAAAGTATTGAAATGGTCTTCAGCCTAAGGAATGGGAAAACATTACGAATCGTAAGTTCTTAATACACAGCAGGTAACGATTTTGTTTTTACGAAATATAGACCTGCCAAAACTCTCGGCGGTGGTTTTTCAACAGGCCCTTCAGACTTGGGGAAGGATAACTGGCACAAATCATCCATCAGTTGCTTATATCGTTTTTTTCAGCAAGACAGTTTCAGAACCTGATTTGCATAATCAAAGCTCTGTTGTGATTCGGACCGGCCAGCCTATCCGAAAAATAAGCGAAGCGCTTTTTTTCGGGTAGGGTCTCACAAAGAGCATTTACAATTATTCAACCAATCTGACGTGTTTTCGGAATTCATCCTCATATGTAAGATGAAACATATTGCAAATACACAATCATCAGTAAGGGCTCGTCGCGACAAGCCCGCCATATATGTCGCAACGAATCTTCGGGTCGCTCGCGAGCGAATCCTACGGGAAAAAAACAGGCCCTCGCCTGTCGGAATCACCATCGATTTGATATGACCCAAAACGTTAATCTGAGGAAACAAACCCATTTTTACCGCGCAGGTGTGGACACCTGCACGGCACCAAATACTATTAACATGAAGTGGATACACCGCGCGACAGCTGAAAACAGGC